>JAWWPK010000252.1:0-5764 GCA_033854925.1 Nocardioidaceae bacterium
CGCGCATGCCCAGCGCAACCACGCTGGGAGCAGCCGCGCGCGACACGGCACGCCTGTCGGCGCGGGGGGCCGGCCCGCAGGTCCGCACCCGACCCGGTGCCACGAACGCAGGCCCAGACCCAACTACCCCCACCTAGTCGAGCTGTCCGAGCAGCCCCTGCACGACGTCGTACGTCGCCCGGTCCGCCGCGGCGACCAGCCCGCTCGGCGGGTCGTCCCGCGGCCGGTACAGCTCGCCCTCGAAGGTCCCGAGGAAGGCGCCGGACTCAGCGAGCAACAGTGATCCCGGGGCGTGGTCCCACGGCTGGGTGCCGCTGTAGACGAGGTAGTCGGCGGCGCCCTCGACCAGCTTCGGGTAGTCGACGCCGCAGCAGACCCAGGTCAGCTCGAGCGGCGGCAGGCTGCCGAGCGACCGGCCGAGCCAGCGACGCCGGGAGGTGACGCCTCGAAGATGAGCGCCAACGGGCGGACGGACCAGCCGCTCGCCGTTGCGCCAGGCACCCTGGCCCAGCTCGGCGACATACGCCGCACCGTGCTGCGGCTGCCAGATCCAGCTGCGCACCACCTCGCGGCCCCGGATCTCGGAGACCATGACGGCGTGGTCCGGTGAGCCGGAGACGAAGTTCTTGGTGCCGTCGACCGGGTCGACGGTGAAGGCGTGGTCGGCGTCGCGGAACCGGGCCAGGAGCGTGTCGTCGGTCGCGGTCGCCTCCTCGCCGAGGATGAGCGCCTGGGGGTAGGCGCGGGAGAGCACTTCGGTGATGCGCACCTCGGCCTCGTGGTCGGCGACGGTGACGAGATCGCCGGGGTTCTTCTCCGCCACCTGGTCGTCGGTCAGGGTGCGGAACCGTGGGTTGATCACCTCCTCGGCGACGTCCTGCAGCAGCTGGAGGATCTCCTGGGTGTTCACCCGGCGAACGGCTCGCCGTCGAAGCGCTCCCGGGTCACGAACTCAGCGATCGGCTGGCGGCGGAGCTTCGTGGGCTGCTTGACCGGCCTGCCGAGCGGGACCACGGCCGCGACGGCGTACTGCTCCGGGATGCCGAGCAGCTCCTTGACCTGCGGCTCCCGGGCGATCGCCATGGTCGTGAAGGTGCCGCCGAAACCCTCCTGGCGGGCGGCGAGCAGCATGTTCCAGGCCAACGGGTAGACCGACGCGCCACTCACCAGGCCGATGCGGTCGAGGTCCTGGTCGGTCGCGGCGACCGCGCCGAGGTCGACGCAGACCACCACCACGACGGCCGCGGTGAGCAGCGGGGTGAGGAAGTACGTCGGGGGGTCGGTCGCAGCGATCTCCTCGGCCGAGGGGCCAGGTGGGGTCAGCGGGTTCCACGGCACCTCTCCCGCGGCCGACTGCGCGGCGTAGCGGCGGACCGCGGGCTTGTTGAGCTCGGCCAGTGCTTCCCTGGTGGCCCGGTCGGTGACCAGCACGAGGTGCGCGCCCTGCCGGTTGCCGCCGCTCGGGGCGAACCGGGCGTTGTCCAGGATGCGCGCAAGCACGTCGTCGGGCAGCGGGTCGTCGGTGAACTCCCGGATCGCCGCGGTCGTCCGCATCACGTCGTAGAGCTCCATGCCTCTAGTGTCCACGACACGCTCTTTCGGGGTCCCCGCGCTAGCGGTCGGCCTCCCTGCGCGAAGCGCACTCTCCGGGCACTAGCGTGGGGTGATATGAATCCAGTCATCGGACTCTCCCTCGGCCGGATCGTGGTCGGCGTCCTCTCGTTCGCGCAGCCCGCACTCGCTGCGAAGCTGTTCGGCCTCGACATCGAGAACAACCCCCAGGGCCCCTACCTGGCCCGGCTGTTCGGGTCGCGGGAGATCGCGCTCGGCGCGTCGACCCTGCTGGCCCGCGGCAAGACCCGGCGGAACCTCGTCCTCGCCGGCGTCGGTGTCGACCTTGCCGACGCGGCCACCGGCGTGCTGGGCATCCAGGACAAGAGCGTGCCGGTGCGCACCGGCGCGATGCTCGTCGCGCCCGCCCTCGGCGCGGTGCTGGCCGGCATCGCTGGGCTCCGCGACAAGGGCTGAGCTCCGGCGGGTCAGTTCAGCAGGAAGACCGTGAGGGCCACCACGCCCACCACGACGATGGTGGCGCGGAGCACCGGGGCGGGCAGCCGGCGGCCCACCGTCGCGCCGACCTGGCCGCCGATCACCGAACCGACGCCGATCAGCGCCACGATCTTCCAGTCGACGTCGGCCACGATCGCGAACAGCAGCCCGGCGACGGCGTTCACGATGGCGGCGAGCACGTTCTTGAGCGCGTTCAGCCGCTGCAGGGTCTCCTGGATGCCGACGCCCATGATCCCCATCAGCAGGACGCCCTGGGCGGCGCCGAAGTAGCCGCCGTACACACCCGCGAACAGCACCGCGGGCCATACCCACCAGGCGCCGAAGACCGGGTTGCGCGGCGCCGCACCCGCGGCGTCGTGCCTGGCCGCCACCCAGCTCGAGATCCGGGGCTGGAACAGGACCAGGAGGATCCCGAGGGCGACCAGGACCGGCACGATCGCCGAGAACGCGGCGTCCGGCAGCACCAGCAGGAGTACGCCGCCCACGACGCCGCCGATCAGCGAGGCGACGCCGATCCGCATGATCCGGGGCCGCTGGCCCTCCAGCTCTCGTCTGTAGCCGAGCGCGCCGGACACCGAGCCCGGCACCAGGCCGATCGTGTTGGAGACGTTCGCGGTCACCGGCGGGACGCCGAACGCGAGGAGGGTCGGGAACGTGATCAGCGTTCCCGACCCCACCACGGTGTTGATCGTGCCTGCAGCAAGCCCGGCCAGGCCGATGGCGATGGCTTCGAGCAGCGACACCCCGTGAGATTACGAGGCGGGCGGCGCCGGCGGTGCAGGCGGGGGCGGGTCGTCGGCCGCAGGTGCGGCCGGCGGCGGGTCTGCAGGATCGCTGAGCGTGGCGGCGCGAGGGTTGGCCGCGCTCGCCGCCTCGGCGATCGCCGCCTGGACGGCCTCGTTGGCCTTGCTGACCTCACTGTCGGCGAGTGCTCCGCTGCCGGCCAGCTTGGCCGGCTCCATGCTCCCCGTGTCGACCCGCTTGATCGGACCCTTGGGCTCCTTGGGGATCCCGGCCAGCTCGGTCATCGTCGAGCCGAGGCCCTCGAGGGCCCTGCCGATCTCGCTCGGGATGATCCAGACCTTGTTGGCGTCGCCCTCGGCGATCTTGGGCATCATCTGGAGGTACTGGTAGGCCAGCAGCGACTGGTCCGGCTGTCCGTCGTGGATTGCCTGGAAAACGGTCTGGATGGCCTGGCCCTCACCCTGGGCCCGCAGGATCGCGGACTCCCGCTCGCCCTGGGCCTGCAGGATCTGGGACTCCCGGTTGCCTTCCGCCATCAGGATCGAGGACTGCTTCGAGCCCTCGGCGGTGAGGATGGCCGACTGGCGCTGACCCTCGGCGGTGAGGATCGCGGCGCGCTTGTCCCGGTCGGCGCGCATCTGCTTCTCCATCGAGTCCTTGATCGAGGGCGGCGGGTCGATGCCCTTGATCTCGACGCGGTTCACGCGGATGCCCCACTTGCCCGTCGCCTCGTCGAGCACGCCACGCAGGCTGGAGTTGATCTCCTCGCGGCTGGTCAGCGTCTGCTCGAGGTCCATGCCACCCACGATGTTTCGCAGCGTGGTCATGGTGAGCTGCTCTACAGCCTGGATGTAGTTGGCGATCTCGTAGGTCGCGGCGATCGGGTCGGTGACCTGGAACCAGATCACGGTGTCGATCGACACCACGAGGTTGTCCTCGGTGATCACGGGCTGGGGCGGGAAGCTGACCACCTGCTCGCGCAGGTCGATCAGGTAGCGCACCTTGTCGATGAACGGCACGACGATGTTGAGGCCGGCCGGCAGCGTGTTCTTGTACTTGCCGAAGCGCTCGACGATCCCCGCCCGCGCCTGCGGCACGATCCGCACCGTCTTGGCGAGCAGGGTGATGACGAACAGGAACAGCAGGACCAGCAGGATCAGCACGATGACTGCGCCCATGGGTACTCCTTCAGCTCTGGGGCCAGAGACTCCTGGCTAGGACTCGATACTCGGTAGAGGATGGACGTACGCCGTGGCTCCGCGGATTTCCAGGACCTCCACGGTGCTGCCCGGATCGATGATCAGGCTCTCGTCGTACGGCTTCGCCGACCAGATCTCGCCACCCAGCTTGATCCGCCCGGCGTCGAGCCCGGTGATCCGCTCGGTGACCATGCCCTGCTGGCCGACGAGCTTGCCGTGGCCGAGCGAGAGCTCGGGCCCGGTGTGCAGCCGCTTCACCAGCGGCGGACGCACCACCGTCAGGCAGGCGACCGAGGCCACCGCGGCAGCGATCGCCGCCACCGCGATGCCGGCGCCCAGCAGCGCAGCGACCATCCCGACCAGGGCGCCCAGGGCGAGCATCAGCAGGATCAGGTCGAGGCTGAACATCTCGGCGATGCCCAGGACGATCGCGAGACCGAGGAAGACACCTGCGAGGTGGTCGCCGAGCCAGTCCATGGGCGGACCCTAGTCCATGGCTGCGGCAGGAGTACGCCGCTGGCGCCGCCGCGCCGACCAGCGCCCGCCGGCGTGCTGGAGCACCAGCGGCAGCCCGAAGGTCTCGGAGAGGTTGTGCTCGGTCAGCACCTGGTCGAGCAGCCCGGCCGCGACCACCTTCCCCCCGCGCAACAGGAGCACGTGGCTGAACCCGGGCGGGATCTCCTCGACGTGGTGGCTGACCAGGACCGTGGCCGGTGAGTCCGGGTCCATGGCGAGCACGGTCAGCGTGGAGACGAGGTCCTCGCGGCCCCCGAGGTCGAGCCCGGCCGCAGGCTCGTCCAGGAGCAGCAGCTCGGGATCGGTCATCAGGGCCCGCGCGATCTGGACCCGCTTGCGCTCACCCTCGCTGAGAGTGCCGAAGGTGCGGTCGGCCAGCGGCTTGACGCCGAGCTCCTCGAGCAGCTCCATGGCGCGGTCGTGGTCGAGCTCGTCGTAGGCCTCACGCCAGCGGCCGACCACGCCGTACGACGCCGAGACGACCACGTCGCGAACGGTCTCGCCGCGCGGGATCCGCTCGCCCAGCGCGGCGCTGGTCAGGCCGATCCGCGGCCGCAGCTCGAACACGTCGACCGTGCCGAGCACCTCCTCGAGGATTCCGGCCACGCCGGTGGTGGGGTGCAGCTGCGCGGAGGCGACCTGGAGCAGCGTGGTCTTGCCGGCCCCGTTGGGTCCGAGGACCACCCAGCGCTCGTCCTCCTCGACGGTCCAGTCGATGTCGTCGAGCAGCGTGGCCTTGCCCTTGCGCACAGTCACCCCGGCGAACTCGAGGACGGCGGCCATGGCCGCAACCCTACTGACCGGGACCGGCGGCTCCCGGCGTAACCTCGCCCTGCGTGACCACCCCACGAAAAACGTGAGCGATCGAACCAGCACGCTGCCTGCCGCGGTGCGGTTGGCGTGGTGGGGGACGGCCTGGCTGCGCGGACATGTGGTCGCCGACCAGCTGATCGACGCTGTCGTCGACCAGGACGCGACGCACCTCATGGCGTTCGCCGGCTCGGCGCCCGAGCCGCTGATCACCGGCCTCGGCCAGCTGCGCGCGGCCGGGGCCGACGCCCTCGGCGCGGCCCTGCCGGCCGAAGGCGACCCGGTCGGGCTCGGCGGCCCGGCCCCCTTCAACGCCGCGGCCCTGGAGGTCGGCGAGGCGGTGCTGGCCATCGACGCCGCAGGTTTCGTGCTGCAGGGCCTGGTGCCGGCCCGGGTGGGCTCAGCGGTGACGTGGACGGCCATGG
>JAWWPK010000253.1:0-8184 GCA_033854925.1 Nocardioidaceae bacterium
GGTCTCCGGGGTGCTGATCGTCAGGTCGACCCAGGGCGAGACGAGCAACAGGTGCGAGGGCTGCCGGCCGCCCCGGTCGCGCAGGGTCAGCGCGACCGCGAGGGCCAACCCGCCGCCCGCCGAGTCGCCGGCGAGCACCACGTCCTCCTCCGAGGACTGCAGCAGCCGGGCCACCAGGTCGACGATCGGCCCGTGCGAATCGCGCCAGGTGTGCTCGGGCGTCAGCGGGTAGTCGGGCAGCACCACCCGGGCGCCGAGCTCGGAGGCCAGGCGGGCGGCGTACCGCACCTGGTAGGGGTCGATCGCCCCGACGAACCCGCCGCCGTGGACGTAGACGACGGTCCGGGTGGGCGAGTGACCGCGCCGGGTCAGCGTGTACGCCGGGAAGCCGAGCCCCGCAGAACTGGCAGGCAGCTCCTCGCGGACCACGGCGTAGCGCCGCTCGAAGAACGGCACCGCGCCGGTGGGGAAGCCACGGTCGAGGGTGGCGTGCCACTTCTCCAGCCGGGCCCGCTCCGCCTCCGGTGAGTCGAGCTCACGGGACTTGCGCAGCTTCGGCACCACCCGGGCAAGGAGCTCGTGGCGGCGACTGGGCATGTGCGAAATCTGTCACAAGACGGCCTGTCACAGCTCCGGGGCGCTCGGTGTCTTGTGGGCAGGACGCAATCCATGCCACACGAGAGAGGCGCGCGACGATGCCCAGCACGAGTACCTTCCGGATCCCCAAGGCGAAGATCACCGGTGTCTACGGCGCGATGATGAAGCTGTTCGCGAAGAAGATGCTCGGGGGAGAGTTCCCCGACAACGGCTACGTCTACTTCCACAACAAGCCGGTCCTCAAGGCGGTCCTTTCCTTCGAGGGCAAGGTCGCCAAGTGGGATCGCCTCGACCCGATGCTCAAGTCCTACGCCCAGCTCGCCAGCGCCGGGGTGATCGGCTGCTCGTGGTGCCTGGACTTCGGCTACTTCAAGGCCCACAACGACGGGCTCGACCTGGACAAGATCCGGGAGGTGCCGCGCTGGCGCGAGTCGGACGTGTTCTCCCCGTTGGAGCGCGACGTGCTCGAGTACGCCGAGGCGATGACCGTCACCCCGCCCACGGTGACCGACGAGATGGTCGCCCACCTGGTCGCCGAGCTCGGCGCTCCGGCGGTGGTCGAGCTGACCCAGATGGTGGCGCTGGAGAACATGCGCTCGCGGTTCAACTCGGCGGCCGGGCTCCAGAGCCAGGGCTACTCCGACGTCTGCGAGCTGCCGCTGGCCGAGCCCATAGCCTCGACGGCGTGAACGAAGTCTCCGCGGCGACCGACGCCTTCGTCGGCCACCGCAACCTGCTCTTCACGGTCGCCTACGAGATGCTCGGCTCCGCGGCCGACGCCGAGGACGTGCTCCAGGAGACCTGGCTGCGGTGGGCGGACGTCGACCTTGCGGAGGTGCGCGACCCCCGCGCCTACCTGGTGCGGATCACCACCCGGCTGTCGCTGAACCGGATCCGGGCGCTGTCCCGTCGTCGCGAGACCTACGTGGGCCCGTGGCTGCCGGAGCCGCTGCTCACCTCGCCGGACGTGGCCGAGGACGTCGAGCTCGCGGACAGCGTCTCGACCGCGATGCTGCTGGTCCTCGAGACGCTGACGCCGACCGAGCGGGCGGTGTTCGTGCTGCGCGAGGTCTTCGGCCTGCCCTACGACGAGATCGCGGACGCGGTCGACAAGAGCCAGGCCGCCGTACGCCAGATCGCGCACCGCGCCCGGAACCACGTCGACGCCCGGCGTCCTCGCGAGGCGGTCGGGAGCCGAGAGCGGGATGCCGTGATCGAGCGGTTCATGGCCGCGGTCGCCACCGGTGACCTCCAGTCGCTGATGGACGTGCTCGCCCCCGACGTCGTGCTGATCACCGACGGTGGCGGGGTGAAGAAGGCCGCGCTGAAACCGATCCACGGTGTCGAGAAGGTGCTGCGCTTCCTCATGGCGGTCACCCCCGAGGACACCGACAACCGCGCCGAGCCGGTCTGGGTCAACGGCCACCTCGGCCTGCGGCTGCTCCTCGACGACGTCCTGGACACCATCGCCACCATGCGCATCGACGGCGACAAGGTGACCGGCCTCTACTTCGTCCGCAACCCGCAGAAGCTCGGCAGGGTCGACGAGGAGGTCCCGCTCTCCCGCTAGGAGTCGACGCAACCACCGGCTGGTCGAGCCTGTCGAGACCCCCGCAGCGAGGGCACCCGGGTGAGTCCCAGCCCCGGCTGCGGACATCTCGACTGGCTCGATGACCGGGTGGTCGAGTCCCAGCGCTATGTTGGAGATCAACGACAGGGGAGCGCCCGCAGGCGCTGAGAGTGCGGAAGAGCCGCAGACCCTTGAACCTGCTCCGGTTAGCACCGGCGAAGGGAGTCACGGCAGATGCGGCCCAAACGCGCGAGGAGCCCTGTGTGGGTGGCGGTGGTGGCGGCGCTCGCGACCACGTCCTGCTCGCTGATCGGCGGGGACGACGGCGGCGGTGGTGACGCGAGCAAGCGCGTGGTGCTGGTGACCCACGAGTCGTTCGTGATGTCCAAGAAGCTGCAGAAGCAGTTCGAGGACGAGAGCGGCTACGACCTGGTGGTGAAGGCGTCCGGTGACGCCGGCGCGCTGACCAACAAGCTGGTGCTCACCAAGGACGACCCGACCGGCGACGCGGTGTTCGGCATCGACAACACGTTCGGGTCGCGGGCGATCGACGAGGGCGTGCTGGCGCCGTACGCCGCGAAGCTGCCGGACGGTGCGGATGCGTACGCACTCGCAGGCGACACTCAGTCAGGAGGGAGCCACGACCTCACCCCGGTCGACACCGGCAACGTCTGCGTCAACGTCGACGACACGTGGTTCGCCGACCACGGGATCGCCGAGCCGAGGACCCTCGCGGACCTGTTGCTGCCGCAGTACAAGGACCTGTTCGTCACGCCCGGCGCGACCACCAGCTCGCCGGGACTCGCCTTCCTGCTCGCCACCATCGCCGAGTACGGCGACAACTGGCAGCAGTACTGGACCGCGCTGATGGACAACGGCGCCGAGCTCACCCAGGGCTGGTCCGACGCCTACGAGGTCGACTTCACCCAGGGCGGCGGAGGCGGCGACCGGCCGATCGTGCTGTCCTACGACTCCTCACCGGCGTTCACCACCGACGGCAAGGGCGGCACCACCACGAGCGCCCTGCTCGACACCTGCTTCCGCCAGGTCGAGTACGCCGGCGTGCTGGCCGGCGCGAAGAACCCGGCGGGCGCCCGGGCGCTGGTCGACTTCATGCTCAGCCGCCCGTTCCAGGAGGCGCTGCCCGACGCGATGTACGTCTTCCCGGTCGACGACGGAGTCACCCTGCCGGCGGACTGGGCGAAGTTCGCCCAGCAGCCCGAGCACGCCTACACCGTCGACCCTGCCGAGATCGCCGCGCACCGCGACGAGTGGCTGCAGCAGTGGAGCGACATCACCAGCCAGTGAGGACTCGCCGCTACGCCACCCTCGCCGGCCTGGCGCTCGGGCCGGTGCTGGTGCTCGCCGTCTTCTTCCTGCTCCCGGTGAGCGGGATGGTCGGCCGCGGCTTCGTGGTCGACGGGCGGTTCGACGCCGGTGGGGTCCTCGACGTGCTCGGGCGCTCGCGGACCCACCGGGTGCTCTGGTTCACGGTCTGGTCGGCCGGACTGGCCACGCTGGCCAGCGTCGCGCTGGGGGTGCCCGCGGCGTACGTCCTCTACCGGCTGGTCTTCCCGTTCCGGTCCGTGGTCCGGGCGCTGCTGCTGGTGCCGTTCGTGCTGCCGACCGTCGTCGTCGGCGTGGCCTTCCGGCTGCTGGTGGGGGAGTCCGGGCCGCTGGGCTTCCTGGGCCTGGACGGGACGCCGGTCGCGATCATCGCGGGCCTCACCTTCTTCAACGTCGCCGTCGTGATCCGCGCCGTCGGCGCCAGCTGGGAGTCCATGGACCCGCGACCGGGCGAGGCGGCGGCCGCGCTGGGGGCGACACCGGCGCAGGTGTTCAGGACGGTCACCTTCCCGGCCCTGCGCCCGGCGCTGGTGAGCGCGGCGAGCGTGGTGTTCCTGTTCTGCGCGACGTCGTTCGGCGTGGTGCTGACCCTGGGCGGGCTGCGCTACTCCTCGGTCGAGACCGAGATCTACCTGCTCACCACCCAGCTGCTCGACCTGCGCGCAGCCGCCGCGCTGTCGATCGTCCAGCTGCTCGCGGTCACCGCGCTGCTGGTCGTCGCCGGACGGCTCCGGGCCGTCCCGGACCCGACCGTCGAGCGTCGTACGGCGCGACCCCGGCGGCCGGGCCGCCAGGACGCCGGCCAGCTCGCCGTCACCTCGGTCGCGCTCGCGCTGGTCGCCGCGCCGGTGCTCACGCTGCTGGTCGGCTCGCTGCGGATCGACGGCGCGTGGAGCCTCGCGAACTACCGGCACCTCACCACGGTCGGCCGCGGCAACGCGCTGCTGGTCCCGGTCAGCGACGCGCTGGTCACCTCGCTGCGGACAGCGGTGGACGCGACCTGGATGTCGCTGCTGCTCGGTGGGTCGATCGCGGTCGTGGTCAGCCGCCGCTCGGTCGGCCGGGGCGAACGCCGGCTGCGCAGCACCCTCGACGGCTTCTTCATGCTGCCGCTCGGAGTCTCCGCAGTGACCCTCGGCTTCGGCTTCCTCATCACCCTCGACCGGCCACCGCTCGAGCTCCGCGACTCCCCGCTGTTGGTGCCGATCGCCCAGGCCCTGGTGGCGCTGCCGCTGGTGGTGCGCACGCTGGTGCCCGTGCTCGCCGGGGTCGACGACCGCCAGCGCCAGGCCGCTGCGTCCCTGGGCGCCGGCCCGCTGCGGGCGTTCGCGATCGTGGACCTCCCGGTCGTGTGGCGACCGCTGCTGGCTGCGGCCGGCTTCGCCTTCGCGGTCTCCCTCGGCGAGTTCGGCGCCACGTCGTTCCTCGCCCGCGATGAGCACCCGACCCTCCCGGTGGTGATCTACCAGCTGATCGGGCGCCCCGGCAACGAGAACTTCGGTCTCGCGCTCGCCGCCTCCGTGGTGCTGGCCGCGGCGACCGCACTCGTCGTACTCGTGGTCGACCGGCTCGGCGTTCGGTCCATGGGGGCGCTCTGATGTTGACCCTCACCGACGTCTCCGTGTCGTACGACGGCACCCCCGCCGTGCGCGACGCGAGCCTCGTGCTCCCCGACGGGCAGGTGCTCGCGGTGCTCGGCCCGTCCGGCTGCGGCAAGTCGACGCTGCTGCGCGCCGTCGCCGGGCTCGAGCCGCTGGTGGCCGGCACGGTGGCCTGGGACGACTCCGACCTCGCCCAGGTGCCGACCCACAAGCGCGGCTTCGCGCTGATGTTCCAGGACGGCCAGCTGTTCAACCACCTGACCGTGGCCCGCAACATCGGCTACGCGCTGCGGCTCCGCCGCACCTCGGGGATCGCGGCCCGGGTCGACGAACTGCTGGCCCTGGTGGGCCTCGAGGGGTACGCCGACCGGCTGCCGGCCACCCTGTCCGGCGGCGAACGGCAACGGGTCGCCCTGGCTCGCTGCCTCGCCGTACGGCCCCGGCTGCTGCTGCTCGACGAACCCCTTTCAGCCCTCGACACCGGGCTCCGGCAGCGGCTCGCGACCGACCTCCGCGCGATCCTCACCCACGAGGGGATCACCGCGCTGATGGTCACCCACGACCACGAGGAGGCGTTCACCATCGCCGACCGGCTCGCCGTGATGCGGGCCGGCGAGATCGTCCAGCAGGGCGCGATCGACGAGGTCTGGCGCGCGCCCGTCGACGCCCAGACCGCCCTGTTCCTCGGCTACGCCCGGGTGCTCGAGGGTGCCGCCGCGGAGCGGGTCCAGCGAGGAGCGGTCCGGCTGGCCGTGCGTCGAAGCGCCTTCCGCGTCGACCTCAACGGGGAGCTGCGTGGCCGGGTGACCGAGGCCCGGGTCACCCCGGAGCAGGTGCGGCTGGTCGTCGAGGTGGATGGCGTGGGCGAGCTCGACGCGGTCGCGCCCCTCGACGAGCACCCCGGGGTGGGGGAGCCGGTCCGGCTCTCGGTCGACGTCACCCGCACCGCGCCGGTGGGGCGCTGAATCCGCTCGCGGTCGCCGCGGGAGCCCTCCCTACACTGACCTGCGTGTATCGCCGCGCCTGGGTCCTGATGGTCGTCCTGGCGGTGGGCATGGCGGCCTGGGCGATCATCGAGGCGGTCGTCCTCGACAAGAAGCTGGTAGACCCGGAGGGGAGCTTCCTCGGCCCGTCGTACATCCGGCTCCCGATCCTGCTGCTCGGCGCGCTGCTGCTCGACCTGCTGCCGCTGACGATCTGGAACTCCTGGCGCGCGCCACGCGCGATTCCCCAGATCGTGCTGAATCGGCTGCGCACGCACTGGACCAGGGAGCGGATCACCCTGGTCGCGATGGGCATCGTCTGCTTCTACGTCGTCTACGTGACCTACCGGAACATCAAGTCGTTCCTGCCGTTCGTCATTACGACAAAGTACGACCGCGAGCTGCACCTGCTCGACCACGCGCTGCTGTTCGGCCACGACCCCGCGACGATCCTGCACACCCTGCTCGGCACCGGCATCGCCGCGCATGTGCTGTCGTACGTCTACCTGTGGTTCCTGCCGATGGTGCCGCTCGTCGTCACCGCCTGGCTGGTGTGGGCGCGCAACATCTCCTACGGCTACTGGTTCGTGACGTCGCAGTGCCTGGCCTGGGTGCTCGGCACCATCTCCTACTACGCGCTGCCGACCCTCGGCCCCGGCTTCGAGTACGTAGCGCTGTACAAGGAGCTGCCGCAGACACCCTCGGGGAGTCTGATGGACGCCCTGGCGTTCACGCGCTACGACGTCGTCTCCGGCTCGCTGAGCAACGCCGTCCAGTCCGTCGCCGGCTTCGCGAGCCTGCACTGCGGCATCACGATGCTGGTCGCGCTGATGGTGCAGTACACGATCAACATCAAGTGGCTGCGGATCGCCGTCTGGGTCAACTTCAGCGTCACCGCGGTCGCCACCCTCTACTTCGGCTGGCACTACATCGCCGACGACGTCGCCGGCATCCTCATCGCCCTGGTCAGCTTCTACGTCGGCGGCCTGGCCAGCGGCCAGAAGTTCGAACGCGGCGGGCTGCGCTCGCACCCGACGACCACGACATCGGCAGTCCCGGTCCTGCGCGACTGACGCTCGGTGAGAGTTACATCGGTGTAGTCCGCAAGCCGACACGCCGATAGATCCGAGAAATCTTGCCGTTACGGGTTGACGAGGCCCCGGATCGCTCTACGGTTGGTGTTCGTGCGCCGCAAGTGACACATGTGGGATGTGTGACTCGCGGGGCGCAACGAGACCGACTCGGGGAAGGAGCCGGTCGAGAACCGTATGAGGGGTCGAGGCCGTGCGTGCGCGGAGCTTTGCTGCGGGGTTGGCGCTGTCGTGCGCTGCAGGCCTCGCCGTTCCAGCGGCCTGGGCCACCGATCCCGGCGGCCCCGGTGACCCGGTCTCACAGCAGGACATCGCCGACGCCAAGTCCGCCGTCGAGGCCACGGCCGCCGACGTCGGGTCCGTGCGGGCCAAGCTCGCCGCGGCCCAGCAACGGCTCGAGGCCACCCAGGTCGCCGCGGCCAAGGCGGGCGAGGCGTTCAACGGCGCGAGGTACGCCGCGCGTCAGGCCGGACAGGCATCCAGGCTCGCCCAGGACCGGGCCGTGGCCGCGGACGCCGACCTCGAGCGGCAGCGTGCGGCGTACGCCGCGGCCGCGATCGAGGCCTACCAGTTCTCGCCCCAGCTCACCGCGCTCGGCGCGATCAGCGAGGCCGACGGCATCACCGACGTGCTCGAGAGCACCGCCGCGCTGCAGAACGCCGAGTCCGCGCTGCAGGGCCGCTACGACGCCTACGACGCCGCCGCCGGCGTGGCGCAGGCGGCCGACGACCAGGCCGCCGAGGCGCTGGCCGATGCCCGCACCGCGGCCAGCCGGGCCAAGGACACCAGCGACGCCGCTCGCGACGCCGAGGCGGCCGCGGCCGCCGAAGCCGACACCTACGCCGGCGAGCGGGACCGGTTGATCGGCCAGCTCGCGCGGCTGCAGGGCGTCAGTGCCGACCTCGCCGGGCAGCGCCAGGACCAGCTCGAGGCCCAGGCCGCCGCCGCGGCGGCTGCGGCTGCCCAGCAGCAGGCCGAGGAGCAGCAGCAACAGG
>JAWWPK010000254.1:0-5003 GCA_033854925.1 Nocardioidaceae bacterium
GGCAGGTACGACAGGTCGGGCAGCTCGCCGAGGACGAGCGTCACCGCCTCGTCGAAGTCCCGCTGGTCGTCGCCCGGATGCGAGCCGACGCCGCTGGCAACCGTCACCGTGGCAGCCGTCCGGCGCCGAGCAGGGTGGCCCGGCGCTGTTCGGGCATCGGCTGCTCGACCACTCCAACGCCGTCGCTGGCGTGCAGCAGCCCGCCCTCGGTCACGAACCCGACGTGGCTGACCGTCTCGTCGGGCCGCCCGAAGAAGTAGAGGTCGCCCGGCTGCGGATGCGCGACCGGAGCGGCCGCGGCCGCCTGGTCCGCCGCGTCGCGCGGCACCCGCACCCCGATCGCGCGGAACGACAGGTGCACCAGCCCGGAGCAGTCGATGCCCTCGTGGCCCAGCCCGCCCCAGACGTACGGCGTGCCGAGGAACCCGCGCGCCACGGCCAGCGGGTCGTCCTCGGCGAGCTCGTCGCTGCGGACCCAGCCCGGGTAGCCGGCCGGGTCGAGGTGGGTCGGCTGGTCGGGCGCGAGCACCCGGGTCCACTCGCCCCGCGCCTCGACGACGAAGACCTCCTCGCCGGTCACCAGCGTGGTCACCCGCTCGGAGGCCTCGTCGGGCTCGCGGTGCACGGCGACCTCGCGTATCGCTCTCACGCGCCCATCCTGACGACCCGGCCGTCGACGTACGTCACCCGGTCGGCGTACGGCGCACCGGCGGCCAGCCACCAGGCACCGTCCAGGTCCGGGTCGACGTCGCAGTCGACCTGTGCGGCCAGCGCGGCCGCGGCACTCACCCCGACCGCCGACTCGAGCATGCAGCCCACCGAGACACCGAGTCCGTGCGCCCGCGCGGCCCGGGCCAGCTCGAGGGCCGGGGTGAGGCCGCCGGCCTTGGCGATCTTGACGTTGACCAGGTCGGCCGCTTCGTGACGGACCAGCTCCACGAGGTCGTCGACGTCGAAGACGGACTCGTCGGCCATCACCGGGGTCTCCACGTGACGGCGTACGTGGGCAAGCCCGAGCAGGTCCCGCCGCCCGACCGGCTGTTCGACCAGCTGGACCCCGACCCCTGCGTCCTCGAGCGCCCTGATCACGCGCACCGCCTCGAAGCAGTCCCAACCGGTGTTGGCGTCCACCCGCAGCGCCACGTCAGGACCTGCGCCGTCGCGGGCGGCCCGCACCCGCGCCACGTCCGTGGCCGCATCGGTGCCGACCTTCAGCTTGAGGGTCCGGAAGCCTTCGGCCACCCGCGCCCGTGCAGCCTCCGCGATCTCGTCCGGCTCGCCCACCGGGACCGTGACCAGGGTCGCGACCGTGAACGACGGCGACGCCGTCAGGTCGTGCAGGGCGCAGTCGAGGGCGGCCTTGGCCGCACTGTTGCCCGCCACCGCCCGCTCGATCACGGGCCAGGTCTCGACGGGGTCGGAGGACCGGCCGAGCACCGCGTCCCGCAGCGGCCCCTCCAGGCAGGCCGCCGAGCCGGCCACCGACGAACCGAGCACCTGCCAGTTCTGGGGCGCCTCGCCGAGCCCGACGCGACCGTCGCTGTCGGTCACCCGCACGACGACGCTGTCCGCGGTGGTGGCTCGCCGCAGCGCGGTGACGAACGGCGTGTGCAGCGGCAGGCTGAGCCGCTCGACCTCGACCCGCTCGATGGTCGCCGTCATCTGCGCAGCTCCCAGGCCTGGCGGGCGAGGTCGGCGATCCGGGCGTTGGCGTCGTCGGTCGGTACGCCGGCCAGCCGGGTCAGCACCACCAGCGCGAACGGCGGCGCGCCGGCCGGCCGGACGATGGCCATGTCGTGGGTGTGGTCCTCGATCCAGCCGGTCTTGTTCGCGATCGCGGTGTCCGGTGGCAACCCGGCCGGGATGCCCGAGCGGTAGGTCTGGCCGCGCATGACGTGCTCGACCTCGTCGGGAACGCGGGTCAGCAGCTCCGCCCACTGCCGGGCGGAGGCGGCGTTGACGACCCCGGCGTCGGTGGCCGGCTGGTCGCCGATCATCCGCAGCACCTCGGGCATCACCTCGGTCACCGCGGCCACCCCGGTCTGCTCCATCACCAGGTTCGTGGCCAGGTTGCCGGAGTGCACGATCGAGCGGCGCCGCAGCTCGCGGAGCTCCTGCTCGCCGCCCACGTCGGCCCAGGTGTCGGGGTCCTGGTCACCCGCCTCGTCGAGCTCGAACGACTCCCCCACCACCACGGAGTCGAAGTCGGGATGCACCGGCACCGAGCGGTCCAGGTCCAGGGCCTCCGCCGCCATCGCGACGGGGACCTTCATCAGGCTGGCCGCCAGCACCGGCTCGTCGGCGTCCTGCTCCCACCACGTGGTGCCGTCCAGGCCGCCCAGCCACAGCCCGACGACGTCACGCACCAACGCGCACCGTGCTCGCGATCGTCGCCGAGCCCACGACCCTGGTGCCGTCGTAGATCACCGCGGCCTGGCCGGGCGCGATGCCGTACGCCGGGTCCAGCAGCTCCACGTCGACGGTGTTGCCGGGCGCGCCGGTGACCGTGACCACCGCGCGGTGCCCGGCTCCGTGCGCCCGCAGCTGCACCGAGACACCGGGGCCCTCCAGCCGGGCGGGCGGGCTGCCGCACCAGCGCGGCTTGATCCCGGTCAGCCGCCGCACCGCCAGCCGCTCGCGCGGGCCGACCGTGACCGTGCCGGAGACCGGCTCGATGTCGAGCACGAACCTCGGCTTGCCGTCCGCCGCGGGCCGGCCGAGCCGGAGCCCCTTGCGCTGGCCGATCGTGAACGCGTACGTGCCGTCGTGCCGCCCCAGCTCTTCGCCGGCCTCGTCGAGGATCGCGCCGTCCTGGTTGGGGGCGCGGTCGCCGAGCTTCTCGCGCAGCCAGCCCGGGGTGTCGCCGTTGGACACGAAGCAGATGTCGTGGCTGTCCGGCTTGTCCGCGACCAGCAGGCCGCGCTCGGCAGCCTCGATGCGCACGTCGGCCTTGGTCGAGCCGCCGAGCGGGAACAGTGCGTGCCGGAGCTGGTCCTGGTCGAGGACCCCGAGCACGTAGGACTGGTCCTTGCCGTCGTCGACCGCTCGGTGCATCTCGACCAACCCGTCGGCAGCGGTGCGCAGCTGCGCGTAGTGGCCGGTGGCCACCGCGTCGAAGCCGAGTCCGAGCGCCCGGTCGAGCACCGCGGCGAACTTGATCTTCTCGTTGCAGCGCAGGCACGGGTTGGGCGTGCGCCCGGCGGCGTACTCGTCCATGAAGTCCTCGACCACGTCCTCGTGGAACCGGTCGGAGAGGTCCCAGACGTAGAACGGGATGCCGATCATGTCGGCGGCCCGGCGGGCGTCGTTCGAGTCCTCGATCGTGCAGCAGCCGCGCGCACCGGAGCGGTACGACGCGGGGTTGCGCGAGAGGGCGAGATGGATGCCGGTGACGTCGTGTCCGGCCTCGACGGCCCGGGCCGCGGCGACCGCGGAGTCCACGCCGCCGGACATGGCAGCGAGGACCTGGCTCATCTGGCCTTCACTGCCCTGGCTCGTTCGACCGCGGGGCCGATCGCCTCGACCAACGCGTCGACATCGGCCTGCGTGGAGCTGTGGCCGAGCGAGAACCGCAGCGAGTGCCGCGCGGCTTCTGCGTCGCAGCCCATCGCGAGCAGCACGTGCGAGGGCTGGGGTACGCCGGCCGAGCAGGCCGAGCCGGTGGAGCACTCGATCCCGCGGGCGTCGAGCAGCATCAGCAGCGAGTCGCCCTCGCAGCCCGGGAAGCCGAGGTGGGCGTTGCCGGGCAGCCGGTGCACGCCGAGCGGGTCGAGGGCACCACCGTGCACGTGCGCGTCAGGGACCACCTCGATGACCCGCCGGACCAGGTCGTCGCGGAGTGCGCCGACCCTGGAGGCGTGCTCGACCTGGTGCTTGACCGCCAGCTCGACCGCGGCGGCGAAGCCCGCGATCGCCGGCGTGTCGATGGTGCCGCTGCGGATGTCCCGCTCCTGGCCGCCGCCGTGCATCAGCGGCGTCACGCCCAGCTCGCGACGCACGATGAGCGCGCCCACGCCGTACGGTCCGCCGAGCTTGTGGCCGGTGAGGGTGAGCGCGTCGACGCCGCAGGCCGCGAAGTCGACCCGAACGGCGCCGACCGCCTGGATCGCGTCGGTGTGGACCGGGATGCCGTGCTCGGCCGCGATCGCGACGATCTCCTCGATCGGCTGGATCGTGCCGACCTCGTTGTTGGCCCACATGACCGAGATCAGGGAGACCGGCCGCTCGGCGGCGAGGGCGCGCAGCTGGTCGAGGTCGACTCGGCACGCGCTGTCGACATCGAGCAGTCGCACCTCTGCCTCGTCGCTGTCCTGCAGCCAGTGGACCGGGTCGAGCACCGCGTGGTGCTCGACCGAGGAGGTGATCAGCCGGGGCGCTGGGCCGAGGTGGGCGGCACGGGCCCAGTGGATGCCCTTGACCGCGAGGTTGTCGGCCTCGGTGCCGCCGGACGTGAACACCACCTCGCCGGGTCGACAGCCCATCGCCTGGGCGATCCGCTCGCGGGACTCCTCCACCACTCGCCGGGCCTGCCGGCCGGAGGCGTGCATCGAGCTCGGGTTGCCGACGTCCAGCAGGTGCGCGGTCATCGCCTCGACCGCCGCGGGCACCATCGGAGTAGTGGCGGCATGGTCGAGGTAGACCGTGCGCTGGGCGATGTCCATAGCCTCCCAAGCGTACGGCCCGGGCCCCATCTTGCCGACAACGCCGAAGCCGGCGGCTACCTCAGATCGGGCAGGGCTACCTCAGATCATCGGCCGGCCCACATCAACCCTGCCGCAGTCGAAGCAGCCATGGGTGGTCCGCGACCTCGGTGGCCGTGATGGCTTCGTGCAGCCAGGCCCGCCGATCGTCGGTCAGCAGCGGCAACGCGACCTCGAGGTCTCGCTCGTCCTTCGGCCGCTGGAACCGGGCCTTGAAGTGCAGCGTGATCTCCGGGCACAGGTAACGGATCCCGTCGTCGGCAAACCAGGTGACGTCGTCGACCGGCGCCACGTGCGAGCTCC
>JAWWPK010000255.1:0-2872 GCA_033854925.1 Nocardioidaceae bacterium
AGCGGCTCGGCCGCCGCCTTGGTGCGGCGGGTGGGCCGGACCCGAGCACGCACCAGCCCCGGGAGCAGGACGTCCTGCTCCCGGGGCTGGTCAGGCACGGGTCGGGGCACGGCGACATGGATACCAGCCACCGCCCCCGGCCAGCGCTATCCCAGCCGAGCCGCCCGTACCGCCTCGCGGTGGTGCGGCTTCTTCTTCTTGACCTTCTTGGTCGGGGGCGAGGTCGCGGACGCCGAGGTGAAGCCGGCCTTGGTGCCGGTCACCGTCACCGAGATCTTCTTGCCCTTGTCCTTGTTCTTCAGCTTGTACGTCGACCCGGTGGCCCCGGCGATCGGCACACCGTTGCGCAGCCACTGGTAGGTCAACGTCGCGTCCCCAGGGGTCCACGAGCCCGGGTGCGCCGTCAGCTTCTTGCCGACCAGCGCCTTGCCCGAGATCGTCGGCGCACCGGCGACCACCTTCGGCGTGGGCGGCGGTGGGACGGCGCAGGTGTAGACCTGAATGTCGTCGACCCACCACCCAAGGAACGTCTGGCCGGAGTTGTTGTTGTTGAACGAGAACTGCGGCGTGACCGACGTTCCCGCGAACGAGCTCAGGTCGACCCGGCTGGCCACGTAGCCCCGGCTGTCACCGCCGAAGCCCAGCTTGCCGTTGGCCGGGTTGCCGGTCCCGCCGATCGTCTGTGCAGGCCCGTTCACCCACGGCAACGCGGCGGCGTCCGCGCCGTTGATCTCGACGGTGCCGGCGTCGTTGAAGACGGTGGTGCCGTTGCCCTGGAGCAGCCGCCAGTGCTGGAAGAATAAGTACGCTGACTGGCCGGCCGGGAGGGCCACCGGAGCGGCCGCGGTCAGCGAGTTGGTGCTCGACGGCGTCGCCTCGTAGGACGACCATGCATCCGGGTTGGAGTGCGCGATCTGGCCCCAGCCCGGGACCCCGCTGCGCGACCAGCCGGGGCCCGCGTTGAACTTCGTCCCCGGAGTGCCGGTCTCACTGTCGAACAGGACCTGCGGGGTGCCGGTCGGACAGCTCACCGTCGCGTCCGTGGGCTGCGGATTGTTCACCGGTGTGGTGGTCAGCTCAGTGGCCAGGGTGGCCTGGTGCACCGCGGTGCAGTCGGCCGCGTTCATGACGCCGCTACCGATGAGCGCCTGGCAGGACTGGTCGAGCACGGCGGCCTCATCGGCGTAGTCGCTGCCCGAGGAGAGCGACTGGTCGGTGAGCAGCCAGAGCTTCGCAGACTTCGTGAGGGTGGCGTCACCGGTGTCGATGCCGGTGATGGTCTGGCTGTTGAAGGTGCCGCCCTGCGAAGCGAGGTAGAACGTCTTGTTGCCGACACCGGAGTTGGTGTGCACGCCGTCCTCGTCGGGATAGCCGCAGCAGGCTTCCTTGACATAGAGCGGGCTGCCGGTCCGGTCGGGGTCGTTGAACGCCGGTGGGTTCTGGACGTTGCGGATCGCCCCGATCGGGAGGTCCTCACCCATGGTCCAGGTCACCGGCTCGCCCGGGGGCTGGACGTTCCGGTGGTCGATGATCTCGCCCATGATGTCGGAGAGTGACTCGTTCATCGCCCCGGACTGGCTCCAGTAGAAGAGCCCCGAGGTGCGCTCGGTGACCCCGTGGGTCATCTCGTGGCCCACCACGTCGTCAGCCGTCGCGTACGTCGCGCCGTAGTACATCTGCGAGCCGTTCCAGAACGCGTTGGCGTAGGGGCACGTGAACCCGGTGTAGCACCAGCGCACGGTCTGGGCGAGGGCCTTCGTGCTGCCGCCGTCGACCACACGACCGATGAAGTTGGTCAGGTCGAAGCCGGTCTGGAAGGCCGCGTAGTTGTCGTGGACGACGCCACCGAGGTCGAAGGCGGTGTTGGCCTCGGCCAGGGCCGCGGGCACGCTGAGCTCGGTGCGGACCAGGTTCGGGGAGGAGTTCACGCACGGCGCGTCAGCCACGGCCGTGCTGTGGGGGACGTTGGCGTTGTCGCAGACGACCCGGTTCTTCGCCTCGTTGATGAGGTCCACGTTCATCAGCACGGCGCCGAGCTGGTCGTCGACCAGGACCATGCGGCGCTCGGCGGCGCCACGGCTCAGCTCGAACCGCCACACCGTGCGGGTCGGCAGCACCTTCGAGGCGCCGATGAGGGTCGGGTCGACGACCCAGCGGCCCACGGACACGATCGTGGCAGGGGCACCCTCGCCGGCGCTGCCCTGGAAGAACTCCTGCGCCGTCGCGGTGGCGTCGGCCTGCGAGACCTTGGCGCTGGAAACCGTGGTCGCTCGGGAGGTCTTGGCCAGGATCGAGTCCAGCTCGCGGTTCGGCCGGAGGCTGACCACGAACTCGCCGCCCATGACGGGAAGGCCGCCGACGTTCTGCTGGTAGCGGACCACGTCACCTGTCACCGTGGCGTTCGACCGAAGCTCGGTGAGCGTGGTGCCGGCCTGCTTGCTGCCGAACGCCGCGCCATAGCGCGCGAGGTGGGCGGCGGCCGCGTCCCCGACGCTGGTCGACGACGAGACGGCCGGGTCGTCGAGGGTGACGCGTGCGGGCACGCCGGCGAAGTCGTAGACGCCGCCGCTGGAGCGGTAGGTCAGGCCACCCGACGCATCAGCGTGCAAACGCGAGACCGCGAGGGACTCGGTGTCGGCTGCCGCCGTTCCGGGTGGGGCAGCGGTCAGGCCGAGGACACCGGCCACCAGTGCTGCGACGGACAGGAACGCGGGCAGGCTCCGACGATTCACGTGCGAAACCTAGACCCGGTGAAGAGTCAGTGGCCATGACACGTACGGGCCATGGACCGACTCGCGCGCCGTGCCCGCGACGGCCGCCTCAAGCTGCTCGGCGCGGTCGGTCCGCTCCAGGTGAAGTCGGGCAGCTCGGG
>JAWWPK010000256.1:0-4575 GCA_033854925.1 Nocardioidaceae bacterium
GCCGGCCGTCGTCGTGGAGAAGGTGGAAGGCGAGGGTCGGGGGCCCGGCCTCCCAGACCACCGGGTAGGGCTCGTTGTCCAGCGGGACCGTCGACGCGCAGCCGCCGCCGACGAGGAGCGGGCGGCCGGCGAACGTGGTCGCGCAGGCGGTGTGCGCGTGGCCCACCAGCGTGGCGATCACGTGAGGGTGCTTCATGATGACCAGCTCCAGGGGCTCGGGCTCCTTGAGCAGGATCGGTGCCATCAGACCGAGGCCGAGGTCGGCGGGCGGGTGGTGCAGGGAGACGAACGCAGGCTTGTCGTCCGAGGCCAGGTGCTCGTCGAGCCAGGCCAGCTGGTCGGCGTCGAGCTCGCCGTGGTCGATCCGCTGCCCGTCCTGCGCGGGGACGAGCGAGTCGAGCATCAGGATCCGGAACTCCGCGGCCTCGAGCACCTGCACCAGCGGTCCGGGCACGACGTCCAGGTCAAGCATTCCGCGGGCGAACTCCTCGCGGACGTCGTGGTTGCCGGTGCCGACCAGCTTGGGGCCGGGCCACGCGTCGAGGATGGCCCGCGCCACGGCGTACTCGTCGGGCAGCCCGTGGTCGGCGACGTCGCCGGAGACGAGGAGCACGTCGGGGCGCGGGTCGAGCGCGAGCAGGTGCTCGAGGACCGCCTCGGCGCGCGCTCGGGCGTCGGGCGGCCCGCCGAAGTGGGTGTCGCTGACGTGCGCGATCAAAGTGATCATGCTTTTCCGGGGTCCCTGCGGAAGCGTGAGCCCTCCGCGCGTAGCGCTCCCTCCGAGCGCTTTCGTGGGGTGGTCATCCGAGGCCCCGGAACGAGAGCGCGTGCCAGCGTGGGCCGACGGGCGTGATCTCGACGTGCCGGCGCTCGTCCTCGTCCTCGTTGCGCACGATGTGGATGGCCAGCCGGGACTCGGACAGACCCTCGGCCAGCCCCTCGCCCCACTCGACGACGGTGACGGCCCTGTCGAGTGACGTGTCGAGGTCGAGGTCGTCGAGCTCCTCGATGCCGCCCAGCCGGTAGGCGTCGGCGTGGACCAGCGCCGGGCCCCCGACCTCACTCGGGTGCACGCGGGCGATGACGAAGGTGGGCGAGGTGACGGCGCCCCGCACGCCGAGCCCGGCGCCGAGCCCCTGGGCGAACGTCGTCTTGCCGGCGCCGAGCGAGCCGGTGAGCACGATCAGGTCACCGGGCGCGAGCTGGCCGGCGATCGAGCGGCCGAGGCCGCGCATCGCCTCGGCGTCGGGCGCCTGGTAGACCGCGGTGCGCAGCGGACGGCGCAGCTCGACGTTCGGCGGGTCCCGGAGGATCTCGTGGAACCCCTGCCGTTCCCAGAACAGGATCGTCGCGGGCAGCTCCTCGCGGGCCACGACGGTGAGGTCGTCGTACCCCTCCGCGGCTTCCACGGCCGCGTCGATGAGGGCGGCCGCGACGCCGTGACCCTGCTGGTCGGGGACCACGCCGAAACGGCGGAGGTACATGGTGCCGCCGGCGGGGTCGAGCACGAGCGCGCCGGCCGGGGTGCCGTCGACGCTGGCGAGCAGGCCGCCGTGCGCCGCCAGCCGCTCCTCCAGCTGCTCGGGGGTCTCGGCGAGCGCGGCGGCCGGGGGGTCGAGCGGCGGTCGCCCCTCGAACGCCGCGTGCACGACCGCGTGCACGGTCACCGCCTCCTCCGCACCGACCTGCTTGACCTCGACATGGCCGGTCACCGCAGGCCGACCAGCTCGGCGGCCGCGGAGAGCAGCTGGTCGAGGGCCGCGTTGACCTGGCCGTGCCGCTCGAGGATGACCATGTGGCCGGCGTTCTCGCACTCCAGGAGGGTCGAGCCGGGCACCCGCTCGTGCAGCTTGCGGCTGTGGCCGATCGAGGTGAGCTTGTCGGCGGTCCCGCAGATGATTGTGGTCGGCACCCGTCCCAGCACCTCGACCGCGTCGAACTTGTCGAGCCCGCTGAAGCTCGGGAAGAACTCGGCCACCACCTCGAACGGCGTCCGGGACAGCATGCTGTCGACGAAGTCGACGTACGCCGCCGGCACCTCGTCACCGAAGGCGAACAGGTCGGTCACGACGCGGGCCACCGAGCGGCCGATGCGCCTGACCCCGTCCACGCTTCGGTGGCCACGGGCCAGGGTGCGGACGGTGCGGTGGGTCAGCTGGCCGCCGAGCTTGGCCGGGAGCATGGGGAGCAGGATCCGGCTCGGGTCGAGGCCGCCCGCAGTCGTCGAGATGAGGCCGACGCCGACGACCCGGTCGCCGATCAGCTCGGGGTGCTGCTCGGCGAGGGCGACGATGGACATGCCGCCCATCGAATGCCCGACCAGGACGACCGGGCCCTCGGGCACGAGGTGCTCGAGGATGGTCCTGAGGTCGTGGCCGAGCTGCTCGATCGTCGCGTGCCCGTCGGGGGCCCGCCCGGAGCGGCCGTGCGAGCGCTGGTCGTAGTAGACGGCGCGGACCAGCCCCCGGTAGGCGGCACGCTGGAAGTGCCAGCAGTCGAGGTTGAGCGCGTAGCCGTGGCAGAAGACGAGGGTGAGCTTGCTCGCCCGCTTCCGGAGGTCGGGGTCGAGCTCGTCGACCTCGACGTAGAGGGGTACGCCGTCGTCGGCGACGATCGTCACCGGCCGCGAGTGCAGGCTCCCGAACCGCGTCGCGTCGACGTCACGGCGGCCGATGGCGCGGCTCTGCCGGCGGATGCCGATCGCCGCGCCGGCCGCGGCCAGGCCGACGGCACCGGCGGCGGCCCCGAGGATCCGCAGGCGAGGGCTCATGCTCTTCCGGGGTCCCCGCGGAAGCGTGCGGCGGCGGAGCGCAGCGGGGGAGCCGTGCGCTTTCGTGGGGTGGTCATTGCTCGATTGTCTCGCGTATCTCCGAGTCGACGTACCGCCGGGTGAACCGCCCCCCGATCCTGGTCACGATCTCGTAGCTGATCGTCCCGCAGGCCTCGGCCCAGTCCTGCGCGGTCGGCTCGCCGTCGTCACCGGGCCCGAAGACCGTGACCTCGGCCCCGGCGCCGGGGTCGTCGCCGCCGAGATCGACGACGAGCTGGTCCATGCAGATCCGGCCGCGGATGCGGCGCCGCTTTCCTGCGACCTGGACCGCGGCGCGGTTGCCGCCGACCCGCGGGAGTCCGTCGGCGTACCCGGCCGGGACCAGGCCGACCGTGGTCGGGTGGTCGGCGGTCCAGGTGCGGCCGTAGGAGACCGCTCCGCCCGCCTCCACCCGCTTGACCATCGCCAGGCTGGCGCGTGCGGTCATGGCCGGGCGCAGCCCGAGCTCCGGGGTCTGCCCCGGCGCCGGGTCGAGGCCGTACGACGCGATGCCGACCCGGACCAGGTCGAGCCGGGCGCTGGGCCTCAGGATGGCCGCCGCGGAGTTGGCCAGGTGCGTCACCTCCGGGTCCAGCCCGGCAGCCCGCGACTGGGCGAGAGCCTCGTGGAACAGCCGCTCCTGCAGGTCGTTGGCCGGGTCGTCGGGCTCGTCGCTGGAGGAGAAGTGCGACCAGATGCCCGTGATCGTCCAGCTCTGCTCGTCCTCCCCCAGCTTGGCGCGGGCGACGACCTCTGCCCAGTGGTCGAGCGGGGCGCCACCGCGGTGCAGACCGGTGTCGACCTTGAGCTGCACCCTGGCACTGACGCCGGTCGCAGCGATGGCGTCGAGCTCGGCGACGGAGTAGGCCGTGACGTCCACGTCCTGGTCGATGGCCGCGCCCCAGTCGTCGCCGGGGACGGTGAGCCAGCAGAGCACCCGACCGGTGTCGCCGGCCGCGCGGAGGGCGAGGGCCTCGTCGATGGTGGCGACGCCGAGCCAGTCGGCACCACCTTCGCGGGCTGCCTCGGCGGACTCCGCCAGTCCGTGGCCGTAGCCGTCGGCCTTCACCACGGTCATCAGCTGCGTGCCGGTGAGCTCCCTGAGCAGCCGGACGTTGTGGCGGATCGCGGCGAGGTCGACCACGATCTCGGCGCGCGCCGTCATGACAGCAGTCCGGCCACGACCGCGGGCAGCGCCGCCGCGACCCAGCCGGCCACGACCGGTCCACCGTCCGAGGCGAGGGTGCCGGCCGCGCCGTGCAGCCAGGCGCCCACGCTCGCGGCGTCGTACGGCGTGAGGCCGGCCGCCAGCAGCGCACCGATCACGCCGCCCAGCACGTCGCCCGCGCCGGCGGTGGCGAGCCAGGCGGTGCCGGTGGTGTTGACCCGCGCCCGGCCGTCGGGGCGGGCGATGACCGTGCGGCGGCCCTTGAGGAGAACCGTGGCGCCGTACTCCCTGGCGGCCTCGCGGGCGAAGTGCAGCGGCCGGGCCTCGACGCTCTCGCGCTTCTCGCCCAGCATCGCGGCCAGCTCACCGGCGTGCGGCGTCAGCACGGCGGGAGAGCTGAACCGGCTGTCGACGTGCTGGAGGGCGTCGGCATCGACCACGACCGGGACCCGGTCATCGACTGCCGCGGCAAGCTCCTCGCCGGCGCTGTCGCCACCGCCGGACCCGACCACCCAGGCCTGGACCCGACCCGCGCCGACGACCTCGGGATGGTGCGTCTTGACCATGTCCGCGACGGCCTGGTCGCCGACGTACCGGA
>JAWWPK010000257.1:0-8099 GCA_033854925.1 Nocardioidaceae bacterium
GTGCCGGCTGGTTGGGCGCGTCGTGCAACTGGAAGAACCGGCCGTCGAACGTGGTCCGCGGCTCGCGCAGCAGCGACGCCACGACGTGCACGCTCTCCTCGAACCGGTCCGAGCGGTCCTTCACCGACAGCAGGTCGATGCCGTACGCCGCGTGCTCGTTGACCTGCCAGCCGGCCCCGAGTCCGGCGATCGCGCGGCCGCCGCTGACGTGGTCGAGCGTGGCCACCATGTTGGCCACCACTGCCGGGTGCCGGTAGGTCCCGCCCAGGACCAGCGGTCCGAGCCGGCATGAGGACGTCTGCTGGGACAGGGCCGACAGCAGCGTCCAGGCCTCCAGCCGCGGCCCGTCGACGATCACGCCGTCCGGGGTGTTCGGCATGAAGTGGTCGGGGATGTAGACGCAGTGAGCCCCCGCCTCGTCGGCGGCCTGCGCGATCCGCAGGACCTCGTCCCAGGGGCGGCCGCTGCTCACGAGCACGCTGACGTCCAGTTCCGTCACGGCTAGACCTCCACCCCTCCGTCGACCCCACCCTGCTGGATCTCCAGGGTGTCGAAGACCGCCGGCGGCTCCCGCCACGGGTCGGGCAGGGTGCCGGCCCGGGCGTCCTGCACCGCTCGCCAGACCCGTTCGGGCGTGCACGGGATGTCGACGTGGCGCACGCCGAGGTGACGCAGCGCGTCGACGACGGCGCTCTGCACGGCCGGCGTCGACCCGATCGTCCCCGACTCGCCGATGCCCTTGGCGCCGAGCTCGTTGAGGTGGGTCGGGGTCTCGGTGCTGGCCGTCTCGTAGGAGATCGTGTCGGCCGCGGTCGGCATCTGGTAGTCGGCGAACGTCGAGGTGAGCGGCTGCCCGTCCTCGGAGTAGAGGAACTGCTCCCACAGCGCCTGGGACATGCCCTGCGCGATGCCGCCGTGCTGCTGGCCCTCGACGATGACGGGGTTGAGGATCCGTCCGCAGTCGTCGACGGCGATGTGTCGCAGCGGCACCACCCGGCCGGTCTCGGTGTCGACCTCCACGACGGACACATGGGCACCGAACGGGAACGTCGCTCCGTGCTGGGGCACGTCCAGCTGGGCGTGCAGCGGGGTGTCGCGCTCCGCGGCGGCCGCCGCCAGGGCCGGCCAGTCGACGACCGCTCCCGGGACGCCGGAGACCGTGAACCCGGCGTCGGTGAGCTCGAGGTCCTCCGGTGCCGCCTCGAGCAGCTGCGCGGCGAGCTCGCGGGCCTGGTCGCGCACCGCGGCCGCCGCCGCCGCGACGGCGCTGCCACCGAGCTGCAGCGACCGGGACCCGCCGGTGCCGCCGCCGGTGGGCACCACCCGGGTGTCGGACTGGACGTAGCGGATCTGCTCGATCGGGATGCCGAGCCGGTCGGCCACGATCATCGAGAACGACGTCGCGTGGCCCTGGCCGTGCGCGGAGGTCCCGGACATCACCGTGGCCGAGCCGTCCGGCTCGATCCGGACGCTGCCGAGCTCCGTGCCGCCGAAGCCGGTGATCTCGACGTACGTCGACACACCGATGCCCAGCAGCTTCTCCTCGCCGGCCTCGATCCGGCGGGCCTGCTCGGAGCGCAGCGCGTCCACGTCGGCCAGCCGCAGCGCCTCCTGCAGCGCCGCCTCGTAGTCGCCGACGTCGTAGGTCATCCCGGTCCGGGTCTGGTAGGGGAACGCGTCCTTCGGGATCAGGTTGCGGCGCCGGATCTCCTCGGGGGTGAGGTCGAGCTCGACCGCGGCGAGGTCCATCAGCCGCTCGAGGAGGGCGGCTGCCTCGGGACGACCGGCGCCCCGGAAAGCGCCGTTCGGCGCCGTGTTGGTCATCGCCGCGATCCCGGAGTAGTCGATCTTCGGGATCTCGTAGGGGCCCTGGGCCATGATGTGGCCCGGCCCGATCACCAGCGTGCCGCCGAACCCCGCGTAGGCGCCGCAGTCGCCGATGTTGCGGGCCCGGAGCCCGGTGATCCGGCCGTCGCGGGTGAGCCCGAGCTCGGCGAACTGCACCGCGGCCCGGCCGTGCATCGAGAGCATCGCCTCGCTGCGGGTCTCGGTCCAGGCAACTGGCCGCCCCAGGGCTCGGGACGCCGCGACGATCGCGCCGTGGTGGAACGAGATCCCCGCCTTGCCGCCGAAGGCGCCCCCCACGTGGGGCGCCACCACGCGCAGCTGGGCCGGCTCCAGGCCGGTGTACTTGACCAGCAGGTCCCGCGTCAGGTGCGGGTGCTGGGTCGCGACGTACGCCGTGAGCAGGGTGTCGCCGTCCGGCCGCGGGTCGACGAGGATCGCGTTGCCCTCGATGGGGGCGGTCGCGATCCGCTGGTTCTCGATCCGGGCCCGCACCACCAGCTCCGCGTCGGCGAGGGCGTCGCCGCTGTCCGGCGGGTGCAGCGCGCGCACGGACTCGGCGACGTTGCTGCCGACCTCGGGGAACTGCAGGGGAGCGCCGGGCAGCAGGGCCTCCTCCATGTCGACGACCACGCCGAGCGGGTCGTAGTCGACGTCCACCAGCTCCGCGGCGTCGACCGCCTGGGCCCGGGTCTCCGCGACGACGAGCGCGACCGGGTCGCCGACGTAGCGCACGACACCGTCAGCGAGCGGTCCGTGCCCGATCATCTCGTGGACCTCCGCGAAGGACGGCACCCACTCGCGGCCCAGCGTCTCGGCGGTGTGCACGGCCAGTACGCCGGGGGACTGCTCGGCGCTCGAGGTGTCGATCGCGCTGATCGTGGCGTGGGCCAGGGGGCTGCGCACGAAGACGGCGTGCGTGGTGCCGGGGACCCGCAGGTTGTCGACGAACGTGCTCCGCCCGTCGATGAGCTCGGGGTCTTCGACCCGCCGGACACGGTTCCCAAGGATGGATCCCACCATGGAAGCGGAGACTATCCCCGGTTAGGTGAACCAGCAGGTAAGGGTGACCTTCCTTGAAGGGTCCGGGGCATTAACGGCACACTGGTGTTGTGATATTCGAGGAGGACCAGTCGACGCGCCATCGCGTGGCGCGGTCGATCCTCGTTGAGGGGCCGTCCACCGCGGCAGCGCTCGGCGAGCGGCTGGACCTCACGCCGGCCGCCGTACGCCGCCATCTCGACCAGCTGGTGGACGACGGCGCCGTCGAGGCGCGCGAGCCGCGTCCCCAGGCGCACCGGGGCCGCGGCCGACCGGCGAAGGTGTTCGCACTGACCGAGCGTGGCCGTGAGGGGTTCGACCAGCAGTACGACGACCTCGCGGTCCAGGCGCTCCGGTTCCTGCGCGAGACCGGTGGCGAGGCGGCCGTGAAGGCGTTCGCACAGGAGCGCGTGGCCTTCATCGGCGACCGGTTCGGGGAGGTCGCGACCGCGCGGCCCGAGCTGAGCCCGGTCCAGGTGCTCGCCAGCGTCCTGACCGACGAGGGCTACGCGGCCGCCGTGAAGGCGCTGCCCATGGCCGGTGAGCAGCTCTGCCAGCAGCACTGCCCGGTGTCCCACGTCGCCCACGAGTTCCCGCAGCTGTGCGAGGCCGAGACCGAGGCCATCGGCCGGGTGCTCGGTCGCCACGTCCAGCGGCTCGCCACCATCGCCCACGGCGACGGTGTCTGCACCACCTGTATCCCAGACCTGCCACCAACCGAGAAGGAGAAGGTCTCTTCATGACCTCCATCGAGGAGCGGAACCCGGAGCTCGAGGGCCTGGGTCGCTACCAGTTCGGCTGGGCCGACAGCGACGTCGCCGGCGCGGCGGCCAAGCGCGGCCTGAGCGAAGAGGTCGTCCGCGACATCTCGTCGAAGAAGAGCGAGCCGCAGTGGATGCTCGACCTGCGCCTCAAGGGCCTCAAGCTCTTCCACCGCAAGCCCATGCCCACGTGGGGCTCGGACCTGTCGGGGATCGACTTCGAGAACATCAAGTACTTCGTCCGGTCCAGCGAGAAGCAGGCCGCGACCTGGGACGACCTCCCCGAGGACATCAAGAACACCTACGACAAGCTCGGCATCCCCGAGGCGGAGAAGCAGCGCCTGGTCTCCGGCGTCGCGGCTCAATACGAGTCGGAGGTCGTCTACCACTCGATCCGCGAGGACCTCGAGGAGCAGGGTGTCCTGTTCCTCGACACCGACACCGCGCTGCGCGAGCAGCCCGAGCTGTTCCGCGAATACTTCGGCACCGTCATCCCGGTCGGCGACAACAAGTTCGCCGCGCTCAACACCTCGGTGTGGTCGGGTGGCTCGTTCATCTACGTGCCGAAGGGGGTGCACGTCGACATCCCGCTCCAGGCCTACTTCCGGATCAACACCGAGAACATGGGCCAGTTCGAGCGGACCCTGATCATCGTCGACGAGGACGCCTACGTGCACTACGTCGAGGGCTGCACCGCGCCGATCTACTCCTCCGACTCGCTGCACTCGGCGGTCGTGGAGATCATCGTGAAGAAGGGCGGCCGCTGCCGCTACACGACCATCCAGAACTGGTCCAACAACGTCTACAACCTCGTCACCAAGCGCGCGACCTGCGAGGCCGGTGCGACGATGGAGTGGGTGGACGGCAACATCGGCTCCAAGGTCACGATGAAGTACCCCGCGATCTACCTCATGGGCGAGCACGCCAAGGGCGAGACGCTCTCCGTGGCCTTCGCCGGCGAGGGCCAGCACCAGGACGCCGGCGCCAAGATGGTGCACGCGGCGCCCAACACCTCCAGCTCGATCCTGAGCAAGTCGGTGGCGCGCGGCGGTGGCCGGACTTCCTACCGCGGCCTGATCCAGATCAACGAGGGCGCGCACGGCTCCAAGTCCAACGTGCTGTGCGACGCGCTGCTGGTCGACCAGATCAGCCGTTCCGACACCTACCCCTACGTCGACATCCGCGAGGACGACGTGTCGATGGGCCATGAGGCGTCGGTCTCCAAGGTCTCCGACGACCAGCTGTTCTACCTGATGTCGCGGGGCATGGAGCAGGACGAGGCGATGGCGATGATCGTGCGCGGGTTCATCGAGCCGATCGCCAAGGAGCTCCCGATGGAGTACGCCCTCGAGCTGAACCGGCTCATCGAGCTGCAAATGGAAGGCGCCGTCGGCTGATGGGACTCGATGTTTCCTCCCACCTGCACCCGGTGGGCTCCTTTGACGTGTCCGACCACCCGGTCCCGACCGGGCGCGAGGAGATCTGGCGGTTCACGCCGCTCAAGCGGCTGCGGGGCCTGCACGACGACGCTCCGCTGACCGGTGAGGACTTCGACTTCAAGGTCGAGGCGCCCGAGGGCGTCACGGCCGAGCAGGTGCCGGTTGCCGACTCGGAGCGCGGGCTCTCCGGCTACGTGCCCAACGACCGGGTCAGCGCCCGGGCGTGGCAGGCCACCCCCTACGTGTTCACCGTCGACGTCCCGGCCGGGGCCGAGATCGTCGATCCGGTGTTCGTGACGATCACCGGCCATGGCGGGTCCGAGGCCATCGCCCGCCAGCTCCTCGTCAAGATCGGCGCGCACGCACGGGCCACCGTGGTGCTGAGGTTCAAGGGCTCGGCCACCTTCGCCGACAACGTCGAGATCGTGGTCGGCGACGGCGCGCAGGTGACCTACGTGACCATCCAGGACTGGGCCGACGACGCCGTGCACCACAGCAACCAGCACTCGCTGGTGGGTCGCGACGCCTCCCTCAAGCACGTCGCGGTGACCTTCGGCGGCAACCTGGTGCGGCACGACGCGACGACGACGTACGCCGGCCCCGGTGGCTCGGTCGAGATGCTCGGCCTCTACTTCGCCGACGAGGGCCAGTTCATCGAGCACCGCCTGTTCGTCGACCACAACGAGCCCCGCACGTCGAGCAACGTCGTCTACAAGGGCGCGCTGCAGGGCCAGGGCGCGCACACGGTCTGGATCGGCAACGTGCTGATCCGCAAGGCCGCAGAGGGGATCTCGACCTACGAGGAGAACCGCAACCTGGTGCTCACCGACGGCTGCCAGGCCGACTCGGTCCCGAACCTCGAGATCGAGACCGGCGAGATCGTGGGCGCCGGCCACGCGTCGGCGACCGGCCGGTTCGACGACGAGCAGCTGTTCTACCTGCGCTCGCGCGGGGTCCCCGAGCCCGAGGCCCGGCGGCTGGTCGTGCACGGCTTCTTCAACGACCTGGTCCGCAAGATCGGCGTACCCGCCATCGAGGACGAGCTCCTGGAGACCGTCGAGGCCGAGCTGGAGAAGAACGTCCTCAAGGACTCTGCGGTTGAGGACTCTGTCGTGAAGGCGGGGCAATGAGCTTCGAACGAGCCCTGGCGCTGGCCGACGTCCCCGAGGACGAGGCCGTCGCGGTGACCCTTGGTGCCCAGGACGTCGCGGTCGCCCGCTACGGCGACGAGGTGTTCGCGGTCGAGGACATCTGCTCCCACGCCGCCGTCGCCCTCTCCGAGGGCGAGGTCGACGAGTGCACGCTGGAGTGCTGGCTGCACGGCTCCCGCTTCGACCTCCGCACCGGCAAGCCGACCGGCCTGCCGGCCACCGAACCCGTCGCGACCTTCCCCGTCGAGGTGCGCGGCACTGAGATCTACGTCGACGTCACCCAATCCCTGAATGGAGTCACCCCGCAATGAGCACCCTGGACATCAAGGACCTCCGCGTCTCGGTCTCCACCGAGGACGGCCCGAAGGAGATCCTCAAGGGCGTCACGCTCACCATCAAGAGCGGTGAGACGCACGCGATCATGGGGCCCAACGGGTCGGGCAAGTCGACGCTCGCCTACTCGATCGCCGGGCACCCGAAGTACGACGTCACCGGCGGGTCGGTGACCCTCGACGGCGAGGACGTCCTCGCCATGACGGTCGACCAGCGGGCCCGCGCAGGGCTCTTCCTCGCGATGCAGTACCCCGTCGAGGTCCCCGGCGTCTCGGTCTCCAACTTCCTGCGCACCGCCAAGACCGCTCTCGACGGCGAGGCACCCAAGCTCCGCACCTGGGTCAAGGACGTCAACAAGGCGCTCGAGGACCTCAACCTCGACCCGTCGTTCGGCACCCGCTCCGTGAACGAGGGGTTCTCCGGTGGCGAGAAGAAGCGCCACGAGATCGCCCAGCTCGAGCTCCTGAACCCCAAGCTGGCGGTGCTCGACGAGACCGACTCCGGTCTGGACATCGACGCTCTGAAGATCGTCGCGGCCGGAGTGAACCGGTTCCGGGCGCAGGAGGGCAAGGGCGTCCTGCTGATCACGCACTACACCCGGATCCTGCGCTACATCGAGCCCGACTTCGTGCACGTCTTCGTCGACGGCAAGATCGCCGAGCAGGGCGGCCCCGAGCTGGCCGAGGCGCTGGAAGCCGAGGGCTACGACAAGTACCTCAACAAGTCAGCGGTCTGATCATGTCCACCCTGCCCGAGCTGCCTGGTTTGCTTCCCGAGCTGGAGGTGGTCCGCAAGGACTTCCCCATCCTCGAGCGCACGCTCGCGGGCGGGATGCCGCTGGTCTACCTCGACAGCGCCAACACCAGCCAGAAGCCCCAGGTCGTGATCGACACCATGGTCGACCACCTGGAGCGGCACAACGCCAACATCGCCCGTGCGATGCACCAGCTGGGCGCGGAGTCGACCGAGGCGTTCGAGTCGGCGCGCGACAAGGTGGCGGCGTTCATCCACGCACCCTCACGTGACGAGGTGGTCTTCACCAAGAACGCCTCCGAGGCGCTCAACCTGGCCTCGAACACCCTGGCCTGGCCGGGGCCGTTCCAGGTCGGTCCGGGTGACGAGGTCGTCATCACCGAGATGGAGCACCACTCCAACATCGTCCCGTGGCAGCTGCTCACCGAGCGGACCGGCGCGACCCTGCGGTGGTTCGGGCTGACCGACGACGGCCGGCTCGACCTGTCGAACCTCGACGACCTGATCACCGAGCGCACCAAGGTGGTCTCGCTGACCTGGGTGTCCAACATGCTCGGCACCATCAACCCGGTCGCGGAGATCGCGGCGCGGGCCCATGAGGTCGGCGCGCTGGTCGTCGTGGACGCCTCCCAGGCGGTCCCGCAGCTGCCCGTCGACGTGGCCGCGTCGGGTGCCGACCTGCTCGCCTTCACCGGCCACAAGTGCGTCGGCCCGACCGGCATCGGCGTGCTCTGGGGCCGCACCGAGGTGCTCGACCAGCTCCCGCCGTTCCTCGG
>JAWWPK010000258.1:0-4287 GCA_033854925.1 Nocardioidaceae bacterium
CCAGTCGCGGCTCGACCCCGACCCGTACTCCTTGCCCGCAAGCACGACGAGCGGGCCGCCTTCCTCGGCGTACTTGCGGGACGCGTCGTAGATCGTCATCTGCTCACCGTCGGGCAGATGCCTGGTCATGCCGCCTTCGGTGCCGGGGGCGAGCAGGTTGCGGAGCCGGATGTTGGCGAAGGTGCCACGGATCATCACCTCGTGGTTGCCGCGGCGCGAGCCATAGGAGTTGAAGTCCCGCTGCTCGACGCCGTGGTCGGCCAGGTAGCCGCCCGCGGGCGAGTCCTTCTTGATCGCGCCCGCCGGGGAGATGTGGTCAGTGGTGACCGAGTCGCCCAGCCTGAGCAGCACCCGGGCGTCCTCGATGTCGGTCACCGGCTCCGGCTCGTCGGGCATGCCGTCGAAGTACGGCGGCTTCCGGACGTACGTCGAGTCGGCGTCCCACGCGAAGGTGTCGCCCTCCGGCGTCGGCAGCTCCTGCCACTGCTTGTCGCCCGCGAACACGTCGGCGTAGTCACTGGTGAACATCTCCGACGTGATCGCCGTGGCGATGACGTCCTCGACCTCCTTGGCGGTCGGCCAGACGTCCTTCATGAAGACGTCGTTGCCGTCCTGGTCCTGGCCCAGCGGGTCCTTGAACAGGTCGACGTCCATCGACCCGGCCAGCGCGTAGGCGACCACCAGTGGCGGCGACGCCAGGTAGTTCATCTTCACGTCCGGGTTGATCCGGCCCTCGAAGTTGCGGTTGCCGGACAGCACCGAGACCACCGCGAGGTCGTTGTCGTTGACGGCCTGGCTGACCTCGGGGATCAGCGGACCGGAGTTGCCGATGCACGTGGTGCAGCCGTAGCCGACCAGGTTGAAGCCGAGCTTGTCGAGGTACGGCGTGAGGCCGGCCTTCTCGTAGTAGTCCGAGACCACCTTGGAGCCCGGTGCCAGCGTGGTTTTCACCCACGGCTTGCTGGTCAGCCCCTTCTCGACGGCCTTCTTGGCCAGCAGGGCCGCGCCGATCATCACCGACGGGTTGGAGGTGTTGGTGCACGACGTGATGGCCGCGATCGCCACCGCGCCGTGGTCCACCTCGAACGTGGTGCCGTCCTCGAGGGTGACCATCGCGGGGTTGCTGGGGCGGCCACCGTCGGAAGGGGCGGCGGAGACGTACTCCTTCGGAGCGGCCTCGCCGTGGCCGTTGGAGGGCGCGTCGGACGCCGGGAACGACTCCTCGACGGCTTCGTCGTACCCGTTGCTGTCCTGCTTCTCGCTGCCGTCGGTGTAGTCGGCCAGCGCGCCGCGGAAGCCCTCCTTCGCCTCGGACAGGGAGACCCGGTCCTGGGGCCGCTTCGGCCCGGCGAGCGACGGGACCACCGTGGTCAGGTCGAGCTCGAGCTTCTCGGAGAAGCGCGGCTCCGCGTCGGGGTCGTGCCAGAGCCCCTGCTCCTTGGCGTAGGCCTCGACCAGGTCGAGCTGCTCCTGCGGCCGGCCGGTGAGCTTGAGGTAGTCGATGGTCTGCTGGTCGACCGGGAAGACCGCGATCGTGGAGCCGAACTCGGGGCTCATGTTGCCGATCGTGGCCCGGTTGGCCAGCGGCAGCGCGGAGACGCCGGGGCCGTAGAACTCGACGAACTTCCCGACCACGCCGTGCTTGCGCAGCATCTCGGTGATGGTGAGCACCAGGTCGGTCGCGGTGGAGCCCTCGGGCAGGTCTCCGTTGAGCTTGAAGCCGACCACGCGCGGGATCAGCATGGAGACCGGCTGGCCGAGCATCGCCGCCTCGGCCTCGATGCCGCCGACGCCCCAGCCGACGACGCCGATGCCGTTGACCATCGTGGTGTGGCTGTCGGTGCCGACGCAGGTGTCCGGGTACGCCGTGAGCTCCCCGTCGATCTCGCGGGTGAACACCACTCGGGCGAGGTGCTCGATGTTGACCTGGTGGACGATCCCGGTGCCGGGCGGCACCACCTTGAAGTCCTCGAAGGCGCCCTGGCCCCAGCGGAGGAACTGGTAGCGCTCGCGGTTGCGCTCGTACTCGATCTCGACGTTGCGCTCGAAGGCCTCCGGCGTGCCGAAGACGTCGGCGATCACGGAGTGGTCGATGACCAGCTCGGCCGGGGCGAGCGGGTTGATCCTGGTCGGGTCGCCGCCGAGCTCGGCCATCGCCTCGCGCATGGTGGCCAGGTCGACCACGCACGGCACCCCGGTGAAGTCCTGCATGATCACCCGCGCCGGCGTGAACTGGATCTCCTTGTCCGGGTCGGCGTCGGCGTCCCACCCGGCCAGCGCGCGGATGTGCTCGTCGGTGATGTCCGCACCGTCCTCGGTGCGGAGCAGGTTCTCCAGCAGGACCTTGAGGCTGAACGGGAGCGACGCGACGTCGAGCCCGTCACCGGAAACCTTGTCGAGGCGGAAGATCTCGTACGACGTCCCGCCGACGTCGAGGCTGCCCTTCGCACCGAAGCTGTCCTTGCTGGCCATGCTCACCATCTCCTCGTCTGCACGGGCTTCGCTGCCCATCCTGCCGTCGCACGCCGACCGTTCGGTACCCGCCTGGAAGTCTCTTGATATCAAGATACATGAGATCGAGACACAGTGCGAGCAGCTCCCACTTGCTCGGCGAGCGGAGCGAGCATTGCGAGCGGAGCGAGCGCTCCCCGCGATCGGCCCAGTGGCCACGATGGACGGCGAAGCTCGCGAGCGAAGCCAGCGTCCGTCGTGGGCCCGGGTCGAAGCTCGCGGGGGTAATCAGCCGAGGAACCGGGGCTCGATCCGGGTCTCGACGACGGTGCCGTCGTCCTGGCGCTCCACGACGTAGGCCGCGGCGCCGGGCCGGTCGGAGACCGCCTCGACCAGCTCGGTGCCCTCGTAGACGAGACCGACACCGTCGTCGGTGGCGTGCGAGGTCGGGAGGTCGCCCTTCTCCACCAGCCCGTGCAGCAGCGGCCGGCGCTGCTCCTCGGTGTCGTAGTGGACGCCGTTGCCGTAGGGCAGGAGGCCGAGGCCGGGCGGCGAGAGCCGCAGGTCGGTGCCGTAGCTGTCGGTCGGGCCGCCGACGTACCAGCAGATCGAGCCGGCCGAGACGCCGCCGAGGACGACGCCGCTCTCCCAGCACTCGCGCAGCACCTCTTCGACGCGGTGCACCCGCCAGACCGCCAGCAGGTTCGCCACCGACCCGCCACCGACCCAGATGACGTCCTGGGCGAGCAGGTGCGCGCGGATGTCGTCGACGTTCGGCATCGTGAACAGCTCGACGTGGGTGGCACGGACGTCGGAGCCCGCGAAGGCGGTGTAGAAGCCGGTGGTGCCGCCGAGCCGGTCCCCGGCGGCGGTGCCGAGGTAGCAGAACCGCGGCCGCTCCGGGTCGCCCGCCAGGTGGATGGCGTGGTCGACGAGCGGTCCGCGGCACCAGTTGGCCGGCCCGGTGTCGGAAGGCACGAAGCCGCCCGAGGTGGCAAGAATGCGCATGGGCTCAGCCTCCGAGAAACGGTTGGGACCATTGGCGTGACGCACTCTACGTGACCCGGACTGACTCGTGGGTCAGGAAGCCGGCCGCAGCAGCGCCACGCACTCCACGTGATGGGTCATCGGGAACAGGTCGAAGGCGCGCAGCCGGTCCAGGACGTAGCCGTGCTCGCCGAAGATCGCGACGTCCCGGGCCAGGGCGGCCGGGTCGCAGGCGACGTAGGCGACCGCGCGCGGAGCCCGGGCGGCGACCGCCTCGACGACGGTACGGCGGGCGCCCTCGCGCGGTGGGTCCAGGACGACCAGGTCGACCCGAGCGACGGGGAGGCCGCGGAGGACCGCGCCGACCTCGCCCGGGAGGACCGTCGCGCCGGGAACGTTCGCCTCGGCCTGCGCGCACGCCCGTCGGTCGCCCTCGACCAGCGTCACGCCCGACGGGTCGCCCACGGCGTCGGCCAGGAACCGCGCGAACAGCCCGACACCGGCGTAGAGGTCGAGCACCGACTCCCCCCGCTGCGGCTCCAGGAAGGCAAGCACGGTGTCGACGAGCACCTCGGGGGCGCCGGGGTGCACCTGCCAGAAGCCCCCGGCCTCCGTCTCGAACCCGATGCCGTGCACCACGTGGTCGGCCGGAGGGCCGGCGATCAGGCAGTCCTCGACCTCGACCACGTCGTGCGACCGGTGCTTGCGCATCCCCCGCCTGCCGTCGGGCAGCTCGACGTAGCGCTGCCGGGTGCGCCAGCGCAGCCCGTCGTCCTCGTGAGGAGGTGTGCCGGGCACCGCCTCCACGCGCACCTCGACCTCGATCCCGGCCAGCCGGGACAGCTGCTC
>JAWWPK010000259.1:0-19025 GCA_033854925.1 Nocardioidaceae bacterium
CAGACTGTCCAGCATGAGCGAGCCGAAGCTGGTGCGCCCGCCCCAGGTCACGGTGGCCGGGTTGCTGGTCATGGGCGGGTCGGTGGTCGTGGTGCTCATAGCGCTCGGCCAGGGTGCGCTGCTGCACTCGCTCGACACCCGGGCGGCGGTCGAGAAGTACCTCGACCAGCCGTTCGGTGACCAGCTCGGTCTGGGCGTGCAGGGCACGCTGACGCTGCTGCGGGTCGTGTGGACGGTCGCTGCGGTCTCGGCGGCGGCGGCCGCGGTGCTCGGCTGGTACGCCATGCAACGCTCCAAGGGCGCCCGGGTCGCGCTGTCCTGGCTCGCGGTGCCGCTCTTCGTCGCGAGCTTCTTCTTCATCGGGGTGTCCGGTGCCAGCGCCTTCCCGGCGATGGTGACCGCGGCGGTCGTGATGCTGTGGTTCCAGCCGGCGCGGGACTGGTACGACGGCATCACGCCGCCCGCGCCCGAGCCGCCACCGTTGCCCGCTCCTCTGCCCAGGTCGCCGACCGCACCGACCGGCCGGGACCCGCTCCTCGACCTCCCGCCACCGACCGCCCCTCCGCTGTATGCGACCCCGTACGCCCAGGAGCAGCGTCGGGACGCAAACCCGGAGATGCGGCCACGGGCTGCAACGTGGGCGTGTGTCCTGACCTGGCTCGGCTCCGCGACCACGGTCGTCCTCATGGCTGCGCTGGTCATCAGCGTCCTGCACGACCCGGGGATTCTCACCGACGGCCTCCGTGAGCAGCCAGATCTGGTGGACTCCGGAGTGACCGACGCAGTGCTGCGTCAGTTCCTGTATGCCATCGCCGGCGCGGTGACGATCTGGTCGGTGGCCGCGATGGCGCTCGCGCTGCTCGTCTGGCGCCGGGTGCGCTGGGCTGCCATCGGGCTTGCCGTCTCCGCCGGAACGGCCTGTCTGGTCTGCCTCGTCGCCCTGATCGGCTCACTCCAGTTCGTCGTACTGCTCGGGGTGTGCGCCGGGACGCTCGCCCTGCTGCTCCGGCCGGAGTCCCGCGCCTGGCTCAGGCGTTGAGGTCGGCTTTCGCCAGCCGGGCCGCGCCGTCCTCGATCACCTCGCGGGTCTTGCAGAACGCGAACCGCACCAGGTCACGGCCGCCCTCGGGGTCTGTCTGGTCGTCGTAGAAGACCTGGGTCGGGATCGCGACCACCCCGGCCCGCTCGGGCAGCGCCCGGCAGAACGCCAGGCCGTCCGGCCAGCCGAGATCGCGTACAGACGCGGTCGCGAAGTAGGTGCCCTGTGGGACGTACGCCGTCAGCCCGGCCGTGCGGAGCCCGTCGACCAGCAGGTCCCGCCGCTCCTGGAGGTCATGGGCGAGCGCGAGGGGGAACCCCGGCTCCTCGTCGAGCGCCAGCGCGACGGCCGGTTGGAGCGGCGACCCCGAGGTGAAGGTGAGCCACTGCTTGGCGGCCAGCACCGCGCCCACGAGCTCGGCCGGTCCGGTAGCCCAGCCGACCTTCCAGCCGGTGAACGAGTACGACTTCCCGGCGCTCGACAGCGTCAGCGTCCGCTCGAACATCCCGGGAAGCGTCGCGATCGGCACGTGCTCGGTGTCGTCGAAGGTCAGGTGCTCGTAGACCTCGTCGGTGATCACCACGAGGTCGTGCTCGATGGCCAGGTCGGCGACCGCCTGCAGCTCCTCGCGGCTGAGCACGGCCCCGGTGGGGTTGTGCGGGCTGTTGAGCAGCACGAACCGGGTCTTCGGCGTCACCGCCGCCCGCAGCGCCTCGAGGTCGAGCCGGAAGTCCGGCGCCCGCAGCGTCACCGGCCGGCGTACGCCGCCCGCCATCTGGAGCATCGCGACGTAGGAGTCGTAGTACGGCTCGAGCACCACGACCTCGTCGCCGGCGTTCACCAGCCCGAGCAGCGCCGCCGCGACCGCCTCGGTGCACCCGGTGGTCACCACGACCTGCCGGTCCGGGTCGAGCTCGATCCCGTAGTGCCGCCCCTGGTGCCGCGCGATCGCCCGCCGCAGCTCGGGCCGGCCGGGGCCCGGCGCGTACTGGTTGGCGCCGTGCTCCAGAGCCTGCACCGCGGCCGCGATCACCTCGGGTGGCCCGTCCTGGTCGGGGAACCCCTGCCCGAGGTTCACCGACCCCGTCTGCATCGCGAGCGCCGACATCTCGGTGAAGATCGTGGGGGCGATGCCCTGCAGCCGGGTCGCGAGCGGAGTCACGACCTCACGCTACTGACGATTCGTCTGCGGACTGACCTGTGTTCCCCCGCTCGCGAGAACAGACGAATCGGGGTGTTGGATGGCTCCGTGACCGCCGACCCCTCTCTGGCCGCCGAGATCGACGCCGCGTGCCGGCTCTCCGGCACCTTCACGCTCCGGTCGGGGCAGGTGTCGCACGAGTACTTCGACAAGTACCTCTTCGAGACCTCGCCCGCGCTGCTGGCCCGGGTGGCCGAGGCGATGGTCGGGCTGGTCCCCGAGGACACCGACCTGCTCGGCGGCCTGGAGATGGGCGGGATCCCGATCGCGACCGTGCTGAGCAGCCGGACCGGGCTGCCGGCGCTGTTCGTGCGCAAGAAGGCCAAGGAGTACGGCACCTGCAAGCTCGCCGAGGGGCCGGACGTGGCCGGGCGGCGGATCACGCTGGTCGAGGACGTGGTCACGACCGGCGGGGCGGTGCGGGACGCCACCAACGCGCTGCGCGACGCCGGCGCGACCGTGGAGGTCGTGGTCTGCGCCATCGACCGCAGCCCGGAGGGCCAGAACCCGCTCGCCGACGTCGGGCTCGAGCTCCGCCCGGTGCTCACCAAGGCGGACCTCGACGCCGCCCGTGCGGCGGCGGGGTGACGGCTAGGTCGTGGGCTGGGACGGCTCGGGGTCCTCGGTGGCCGGGGGGGCCGCCTCGGTGCCCTCGGCGGCAGCTTCCTCCCGTGCCTCGCGCCGGCGGTGGCGGACGTACTCGACGACGACCGGCACCGCGGAGAGCACCAGGATGGCGAGTATCGCGTAGTCGATGTTGTCCCGCAGCCACGGCACCCGGCGGCCGAGGTTGTAGCCGAGCAGCGTGATGCTGAGCACCCACAGCAGGGCACCCACGAAGCTCCACACCAGGAAACGGCGGCGCTCCATCCGGGTGACGCCCGCGACCACCGTGATGTAGGTCCGGACGAAGGGCACGAACCGTCCGATGACCAGCGCCTTGTTCCCGTGCCTGTCGAAGAAGGCCTGGGTGTTGTCGAAGTACTTCTTCTTCAGGAGCCGGCCGTCGCGGCGGTAGAGGGGTGGCCCGACCGCCCGGCCTATCTCGTAGCCGACCACGTTGCCGAGCACCGAGGCCACCGTGAGCAGCACCAGCGTGATGACCAGCTCGAGCAGCCGGGGGCCGGGGAAGTTGTCGATGCCGTGCGACGGGGTGGCGATGAAGATGCCCAACGAGAGCAGCAGGGTGTCCCCGGGCAGAAAGGGGAAGAACAGCCCGCACTCGACGAAGACCATCGCCAGGCTGATCCAGAGGAACGTGGCGCCGAACCGGTCGAGCAGGTAGGTCGGGTCGGTCCAGTTGATGCCGAGGATGAGCGCATGCAGGTGGTCGGCCGCCAGCATGCTCACAGTGAAACGGTACCTGCCGCACCTGTTCGCGACCTGACAGATCCAGGTATGACACCCGGCCTGTCTAGGGTCGCGTGCGTGGGCACCGGGCCGGACGAGGACGAGCGGGCGCCGTACGACCCGATGCCGCACGGGCCCGAAGAGGTCGGTGTCGGTCCCTGGGAGGGCCCGCGCCCGTCGGGGGAGCAGTACGACGAGCGGCTGCTCGCCGAGGGCGACCGGCGCAACGTCGTGGACCGCTACCGCTACTGGACGATGGCCGCGATCGTCGCCGACCTCGACGCCCGACGCCACGACTTCCACGTCGCAATCGAGAACTGGCAGCACGACTTCAACATCGGCACGATCGTCCGCTCCGCGAACGCCTTCCTGGCTCGCGAGGTGCACATCGTCGGCAACCGGCGCTGGAACCGGCGGGGCGCCATGGTCACCGACCGCTACCAGCACGTCGTCCACCACGAGGACGTGCCTGCGCTCGCGGCGCACCTGCGCGACCAGCCGGGCGGGCCGGTCGCCCTGTGGGGCATCGACAACCTGCCGGGTGCGCTGCACCTCGAGACCACCCAGGTCCCGCGCCGGGTCTGCTTCCTCTTCGGCCAGGAGGGACCGGGGCTGTCGGAGGGTGCCCGCGCGGCGTGCGACGCGACGTTCTCGATCGCGCAGTTCGGCTCGACGCGGTCGATCAACGCCTCGGCGGCCGCCGCGATCGCGATACACGCGTGGATCCGCACGCATGCCGACCTCTCTGAAGACGGGCCGGCCTGGCGGGGCTAGGTTGCCTCCCGACACGGGTCGAGGGCGGGTCGGGGCGGGCACTAGGGTCGTGTTCATGCCGATCGCCACCCATGAGAAGTACGCCGAGATGCTCGACACCGCCCAGAAGGGGAACTACGCGTTCCCGGCCATCAACGTGTCGTCCTCGCAGACCCTCAACGCCGCGCTCCAGGGGTTCGCGGACGCCGGCTCCGACGGGATCATCCAGGTCTCCACGGGCGGCGCGGAGTACCTCTCGGGACCCAACATCAAGAACATGGTGACCGGTTCCGTCGCGTTCGCCGCCTACGCGCACGAGGTGGCGAAGAGCTACCCGGTCAACATCGCACTGCACACTGACCACTGCCCCAAGGACAAGCTGGACGGCTTCGTCCGACCGCTCCTGCAGATCTCGGTGGAGGGGGTCGCTCGCGGCGAGGAGCCGTTGTTCCAGTCGCACATGTGGGACGGCTCCGCCGTACCGCTGGCCGAGAACCTCGAGATCGCCCAGGCGCTCCTGGCGACCTGCCGGCAGGCCAACGTCGTCCTCGAGATCGAGGTCGGCGTGGTCGGCGGCGAGGAGGACGGCGTCGAGGGTGCGATCGACGAGAAGCTCTACTCGACCCCGGAGGACGCGCTCGCGACGGTGGCTGCGCTCGGCACCGGTGAGAACGGCCGCTACCTGACCGCACTGACCTTCGGCAACGTGCACGGCGTCTACAAGCCGGGCAACGTCAAGCTCCGCCCCGAGATCCTCAAGAACGCCCAGGAAGCGGTGATCCAGAAGCTCGGGCTGCCCGAGGGCTCGCGCCCGCTGGACCTGGTCTTCCACGGCGGGTCCGGCTCGACGCCGGAGGACATCAGCGCAGCGGTCGACTTCGGCGTGGTGAAGATGAACGTCGACACCGACACCCAGTACGCCTTCACTCGACCTGTTGTCGCGCACATGTTCACCAACTACGACGGCGTCCTGAAGGTCGACGGCGAGGTCGGGAACAAGAAGGTCTACGACCCACGGGCCTGGGGCAAGGCGGGCGAGGCCGGCATGGCGGCTCGGGTCGTCGAGGCCTGCCAGAACCTACGCTCAGCGGGTCACGCGCTGGACTGACCCGGCCTCGTGCGATACCCCCAGGGGTGTCATGATCTCGGGGTGAGATCGTCGTCGCGCCGACGTATTCGGACGAATTCGGCGGTTCTCCTGCGGAGATGGCGCACCGGATGTAAACATCGCCCGGTGGCGTCCCCAAGCCGCCACACCTTCTCGGGGGCCGTTGTCGCATGCCTACTGGCTGCGTCGGCGGGTATCGGGGGGGTGTCCGCGGCAACAGCAGCAGATCCGGCGACGAAGTCAGGGCTCGTCGCCTCTGGCTCCTGCCCTCTGACCTGGCCCTCGCTCTCGGTGGTTCCGACCGGGACCTTCGACGGCAACGTGTCGGTCCTGGTCGGCGGGAGCCTGCACGTCGGTGGGGCCGCGGCCGGTGCCGAGGGGACCGTCGTCACGCTCGGTGACGCCACCTTCGCGCGCGACGTCCCCGGCCCCTACGAGGTCGGCGTGACCGCGCTCGGCTCGCAGGTCTCGCCGTACGCCGGCAGCGACATGCTCGTGGTCGGCGGGAACCTCGCCGCCGCGCCCGGCACCCATGTCGATGTGGGCCAGGGCCTCGGCGGTGACGTCGTGATCGGCGGCGGCGTGGCCGACGGGACCGACCTCGACCCGCACGGCGGCACGGTGGACACCGGGATCGCCGACGGCACCGCGCCGTACCTCGACCTCGCCGGCCTGCTGGCGACCAAGTCCGCGGCGTACGCCGGCCTCCCGGTGACCGGGAACGTCGAGGTGACCGACACCGCGATCACCCTGACCGGCGACGGAACCTCCAACCCCCAGGTCTTCACCGTCGACGGCGCCGCCCTGGCTGCGCAGGGCGAGCTCGGTCGCTCGCTGCAGCTTCTCGGTGTGCCGCAGGACGCCACCGTGGTCGTGAACCTCGCCGGCCCTGCGGTCGGCATCGACGTCGACACGCTCCTGTCGCCGGACGGGCTCCCGGTCGACCCGCTCGTCGACCCCTACTTCGCGAGCCTGGCCACCCACCTGCTGTGGAACGCACCGTCCGCGATCACGATGGACGTCGGCGGCCTCGCCCAGCTGCCCGGGTCGCTGCTGGTCCCGACCGCTCCCAGCACCACCACGCTCTCGGGACCCGGCACCAACGGCCGGATCCTGGTGGCCGGTGACCTGGTGCACACCGGCCTGGGCGAGCTGCACGCCTACCCGTTCCTGGCCGACCCGCAGCTCGGCTGCGCCCCGGACCCGGTGCACCTCACCACCCTGTCGCTCGACGTCGTGCTGGTGGACCCGGACCACGTCGTGGACCCGGACCGGTTCTTCGAGGGGCAGTTCGGCTGCAGCCTGGGCGACGTGGACGTCACCCCGGTCGAGAACACGTGGAAGCTGCGTGCGGGGGCGGCCCCCCGGGTGCTGTCCGACCTGATCCCGGCCGGGGCCACCTGCACCGTGACCGAGCCGCTCGGCGCGCCACCCGCGCCGTTCCGGGCCTGGGCGGAGCCCGTCGTCCAGCCCGACGTGGTGGTCGTGGCGAAGCGTCAGGATCTCGGTTTCACGATCACCAACCGGGTGCGGGACCTCCCCCCGCCGCCGACGCAGACACCTACCCCGACCCCCACGCCGACGGCCACGCCCACGCCGACGGAGTCGGTCCCGGAGCCGCCTGCCCCGTCGTCCACCCCGTCGTCGACTCCGCCGCCGTCGTCGCTGGTCGAGCCCACCAACCGCCCCGAGCCGACCTCGTCTCCGTCGGCGCAGGCCCCGGCATCACCGGTGGTGTCAGCCACCCCGACCAGTGACGCCGACGCGCCGAATGCCGAGCCGCCGCGGCACGGTGGCGCGGCCGGCCCCTTCGCCACGACCGCGCCGTTCACGCTCCGCGGCGCGTTCGTGTGGGGACCGCTGCTGATGCTCAGCCTGTTGACGTTGGTCGTGCGAGTCCGGCGTCGGCCGAGGCGGCAGCACTAGCAGCACTGGCGCCGCCGGGCGCACCGGCGTAGCCCTCGTGGCGCGGCCGCTCGAAGAGCGCGGACGCGACGAGGCCGACAGCCACCAGTGCGGCCGGGAGCAGGACAGCCTCGGACATCGAGCTGCTGAACGCCGAGAGGACCTGGCCCGGCAGCCGACCGGTGCCGCCGCCCTCGGACGCGGAGAGGTGCAGGCCGTTGGCGCTCAGCCGGGCATCCATGAAGACCGCGATCGCGGCCGATCCGAGCACGGCCCCCACCTGCCTGGTCGCGTTGTAGACGCCGGCTCCCGCTCCCGCGAGGTCATCCGGGAGGTTGCGGGTCGCGGTGGCGGTGTTGGGTGCCCAGATGGCGGCGCTCCCGACGCCGAGCAGGGTCATCGGCAGCAGCAGCTGCCAGATCTCCGAGCCCGGGGTCATCTCGTGCGACAGCCACAGCATCGAGACGAACAGCGCACCGAACCCGAAGCCCAGGATGAGCCGTGGGTGGATCCGGTCGGTGAGGAGCCCGACCGGCCGGGCCAGCAGGATCGACATCAGCGCCATCGGCACAAGGGTCAGCGCGGCGCGCGTCGGGCTCAGCCCCCGCACCAGCTGCGCGTAGAGCATGTAGGGGATGAGCAGAGCCGTGACCATGAACCCCATCACCGAGATGGTGACGTTGGCGAGTGAGAAGTTCCGGTCGCGGAACACCCTGAGCGGCACCAGCGGCTCGGCCGGGTTGCGGCTCTGCCAGTAGACGAAGATCGCGAAGATCACCAGCCCGCCCGCGATCATCGCCCAGATCCAGGCAGCCCAGCTCTGCTGGTGGCCCTCCTGGATCCCGAAGACCAGCAGGAACATGCCCACGCCGCTGAGCGCGACCCCGACCCAGTCGAACCGGTGGGACCGGGTCTCGAGCGTCGGCACCAGGCGATGGGCGAGCACCAGCCCCACGACACCGACTGGCACGTTGATGAAGAAGATCCACTCCCAGCCCGCGCCGTCGACGAGCAGGCCGCCGACGATCGGCCCGACCAGCGACGCGACACCGGCCGTCGCGCCCCAGAGCGCCATCGCGAGGCCGCGGCGGGCCGCCGGGAAGATCCGCGTGATGATCGCCATGGTCTGGGGGGTCATCATCGAGGCGCCGAGCCCCTGCACGACCCGGGCGATGATCAGCCACTCGATCGAGCCGGTGAGGCCGCACCACAACGAGGCGAGCGTGAAGACGACGAGCCCGGTCATGTAGAGGTTCTTCGGGCCGTAGCGGTCGCCGAGGCGGCCGGTGATCAGCACCGGGACGGCGTACGCCAGGAGGTAGGCGCTGGTCACCCACACGACGTCGTTGACGCTGGCGCCGAGGTCGTCGATGATCGCCGGCGTCGCGACCGACACGATCGTGGTGTCGACCAGGATCATGAAGAAGCCGAGGCAGAGCGCGAACAGGGCCGGCCACGGGTCCTTCTCCTCGACGGCGGCCGCAGCGGGGGAAGTCTGGGTCATGACCCAACCCAACACCCGGCCGGGGACAATGCATTCCGTGACTCCCGACCCGCACGCCGACCTGATGGCCGGCCCGCCGCCCACCCACCTCCCCGTCGACCCGGCGCAGGCCGAGATCGATGCCGGGACCGCGCCCGTCGACGTCGTACGCCGGCACCCGTCCTCACCCGCCGCCTGGGCCGCCCTGGCCGCGGCCGAGATCGCCGCGGACGGCGACTCGGTCACCGTCTACGCCTACTCCCGGGTCGGCTACCACCGCTCCCTGGACCTGCTGCGCCGCAACGGCTGGAAGGGCCACGGCCCGGTCCCGTGGGAGCACGAGCCCAACCGCGGCTTCCTCAGCTGCCTGGGGCTCCTCGCGCTGGCCGCCCGCGCCATCGGTGAGACCGACGAGTACGAGCGCTGTCGTGACTTCCTGCGCGACTCCAGCCCCGCGGCGTACGACGTGTTGTTCGCCGGGGTCGAGTAGGCCTCCTTCTGCATGTAACTCCGTGTTCGGTCGGCTAGGTCGGCGTTCAAACACCGACCTAGTCACCCGAACACGGAGTTACAAGTGTCAGGCGGTAGCCGGCGGGGTCAGCAGCGACCGCACCGTGTCGGCACCGAGCGCGACGAAGAGCGTCGGCAGCCGGGGGCCGCGGTCGGCGTCGACCAGCAGGTTGTAGAGAAGCTTGAAGAACGCCTTCTGGTCGGCCTTGATCTGGTCGGTCGGCTCGTCGTTCAGCCCCATGCCACGGGCAAGCTTGGGAACGCCGTAGACCAGCGCCGTGGTGGACTCGAGATCCAGCGAGTCGGGCAGGCGGTCGAGGAGCTGGGCCAGCCAGAGCTGCTCGTCCTCGGTCAGGGCCAACAGCCGCGCGAGGTCGGGGGAGGTGCGGACCGTCGTGCGCTCCGAGTCCGGCACGTAGTCGCGGGTCCAGGTCATGGCACACGAGAGCCGTGGCTCGAGGTCCGCCACCGACGAGTGCGGGTGGCCGACACTGGCCACGATCTGGCTGATCAGCTCGGCGGACCCGGCGGTCACGTCGGCGACCGACGACAGGAGCCGGAACGGTACGACGACCGACGGCGTGGGCAACGGCCCGGCAAGAGCGGTGGCCGAGGCGCGCTCGAAGGCGAGCACCTGGGCGTCGCGGCGAGCGGGGTCAGCCGCCTTGCGGCCCAGCGCATCCCACTCGTCGTAGAGCCTGACCACCTCGGCCCCGAAGTCGATGTTGAAGACCTGACGCGGGTTCCGGCGCACGTAGAGCCACCGCAGGATCGGCGCCTCCAGGATCTGCAGCGCGTCCTCGGCGGTCGGGGCGCCGCCGGCCGACGACGACATCTTCTGCACGCCTGCGAAGCCGACGAAGCCGTAGCCGAACCACGCCGGCCGCGGCATCCCGAAGATGCTCTCGACGAGCTCGTGCCCGACCGTGAACGACGAGCCGGGCGTCGCGTGGTCCATGCCGGCCGGCTCGAAGTCGACGTGCTCGAAGGCCCAGCGCATCGGCCAGTCCACCTTCCACACGAGCTTGCCCTCGAAGTCCGAGGACAGCACCGTGCGACCGGCGTAGCCGTTGACGTTGCAGGTGTAGGTGAGCTCGGTCGTCTCGTCGTCGTACGACGTGAGGGTCACGGTGTCGCGACCGCAGTCGCGGCAGTAGGGCTTGTAGGGGAACCGGGCCAGGTCGCCGGTGCCGACCGGTTCGTCGTCGTCGTCCGACACGACCGACTCCGCCAGCGCCGCAGCCTCCTGCTCGTTCTCCGGCTCGGGGACGGCCTTGGTGCGCTGGCGAGCCAGGACCACCTCGATCTCGTCGCGAGCGGCGACCGCCTTCAGCACCGCGTCCTTGTAGTGGCCGGCCTCGTAGCGCTCGGTCTGGGACACCTCGTCCATGTCCACGCCCATGGCGTGCAGCGCGTCGTGCAGCGGCTGCTTGAAGTGCGCCGCCCACGAGTCGTGGCAGCCCTCCGGGTCGGGGACCTTCGAGAGCGGCCGGCCGATGTGCTCGCTCCATGACTCGTCGACACCGAGGGGGACCTTGCGGAAGCGGTCGTAGTCGTCCCACACGTGCAGGTGCCGCGTAGGGACGCCACGGCGCCGGAGCTCCTCGGCGACGAAGTGCACGGTGAGGAACTCACGCAGGTTGCCGAGGTGCACGCGGCCCGACGGGCTCGCGCCCGAGGAGACCGTGACGACGTCGGCATCGGGACCGGCGTGCCGGACGGCGTCGTCGGCGGCGCGCGTCACCCAGTCATGCGGTTCGCTGCTGCTCGACCGAGCCCCCTTCGACACGAGCGCCAACGCTACCGGGGCTCTGGAACCGGTCGAGCAGCCGGTCTCGCAGCCGGAGCTGCTCGTCGACGCCGGCCTCGAGGAGACCGTGGAAGCGCTGGTGCAGCTCGCCGGGCAGCCGTCGTCCCCGGCGCCCGTGCGCCACGGCGTGGTTGTCGAAGACCAGCAGGTCCCCGGGAGCGAGCCGCACCTCGACCGCGACCGCCGCCACGTCGAGGCCACGCGCGGCGAAGAACGCGGCCTCGCCGTCCGCGTCGTCGAACTCCAGCCCGCACCGGAAGCCGGGCTCCTTGACGCTCGGCAGCTGCGGCGCAGCGCCGTCGGCCGCCTCGACCAGCCGCGCCAGGCTGCCCTCGGTGTAGCCGTCACGGTCGTCCCACACGCCGTGGGTGCGGCCGTACTGCTCGAGCCGGCGGACCAGCTCTTCCCGTGCCGGCCACGAGCGCTGTCCGAACAGCTCACCCAGGGGCACCAGCCGCGTGGTCGCACCCTCGGTGCGCGTGCCGGTCGGCACGTGCAGCGCGGTGTACGTCGCCACGGCTTGCGGTCGCACCGGAGCGAGCGGGAGCCCGAAGTCCACGTGCAGGGTCTGGAACGGCCGGGTGGGCGCTGCGTCGACTGGTGGGACGACGTACTGGCCCACCAGGTCGAGCCGGCACCCGGCGGCCCGCTCCACGAGCTCCTCGGCGAGCGTGAACGCACCTTCGAGCTCGAGGTGGGCTCCCGCCAGGTGCACGTAGGGGGCCGGTTTCACCGGGGCACGACCAGCGAGTACGCCGCGGGCTCGACCCGCCACGAGCGGTGCCGCTCGGGCCCGTAGATCTCCCCGTCGGCACTGCACCAGAACTCCTCGCCGGACACCGACACCGTCGAGCCGCGCAGGTAGCTGACGTCGTCGCGCTCCGGGTGCCGTCCGACGACCAGCTTCGCGCCGTACCCGAGCCGGGCCACCGGCCCGATCGACCGGGACACCATCACGTCGACCTTGCCGTCACCGGGGTCGGCGTACGGCGTGAGCTCCGTGCCACCGCCGACGTTGGCGCCGTTGCCGACGGCGACCATCAGGATCGGCTGGTCGAGGTCGACGACCACCTCGCCGTCCACCTCGACGCGGACCCGGATGAACGGCGGCCTGACCGCCGCCGAGAGCGCCCCGATCGGGTAGCCGAGCTTGCCGAGGTTGACCTTGCCGACGCCGATCGCGTGCAGCCGGTCCTTCCACTTCGCCCCGCGGCGACTGGCCTGCGCCCCGGCGCCGGCGTGCACGTTGTTGACCACGATCTCGCCGACCTCGTCGACGACCAGGTCCATCGCGCGTGGGTTCCCGGACACGAGAACCTGGGCCGCCTCCTCGATGTCCAGAGGGATCTCGTTGGTGCGCGCGAAGTCATTTCCGGTGCCGAGCGGCAGGATCCCGAGCACGGCGTTCTTCAGGTCGTTGCGCCGGTAGAGCGTGGTGACCACGGCGTGCAGGCTGCCGTCGCCCCCAGCGACGACGATCCGCCGGGAGCCGGCGCGATGCAGCGCGCTGTTCAGCTCGCCCGGGTTGGACGTCGCCTGCACCTCGACCGAGGTGTGCGAGCGCAGGATCGTCAGCGCCTTCTGCAGCGAGTCCTCGTCGGCAGTGCCGGCGTCGCTGTTGATGATCACGAGGAGCGGGTCCATCGGCGGTGACCCTATCCTCTGCCCATGCCAGCAATCGCCATCATCGGCGCCCAGTGGGGCGACGAGGGCAAGGGCAAGGCGACCGACGTCCTCGGTAGCCGGGTCGACTACGTCGTGAAGTTCAACGGCGGCAACAACGCCGGCCACACGGTCGTGATCCGCACGGGCGACACCGAGGAGAAGTACGCCCTGCACCTCCTGCCGAGCGGCATCCTGACCCCCGGTTGCACGCCGGTGATCGGCAACGGCGTCGTGGTCGACCTCGGCGTCCTGTTCGAGGAGATCGACGGCCTGGAGGCGCGCGGGGTCGACACCTCGCTGCTCAAGATCTCGGCCAGCGCACACGTCATCGCCAGCTACAACAAGACCCTGGACAAGGTGACCGAGCGGTTCCTCGGCACGCGGAGGCTGGGCACCACCGGGCGCGGCATCGGGCCGACGTACGCCGACAAGATGAACCGGATCGGGATCCGCATCCAGGACCTCTTCGACGACAAGATCCTGCGGGCCAAGGTCGAGGGTGTCCTCGAGCTGAAGAACCAGGTCCTCACCAAGATCTACAACCGTCGCGCTCCCTCGGTCGACGAGATCGTCGAGGAGCTCGCGTCGTACGCCGACCGGCTCGCGCCGTACGTCGTCGACAGCGGGCTGCTGCTCAACCAGGCGCTGGACCGCGGTGAGACGGTGCTGCTCGAGGCCGGCCAGGCGACGCTGCTCGACGTCGACCACGGCACCTACCCCTTCGTGACGTCGTCCTCGGCGACCGCCGGCGGCGCCTGCACGGGGTCGGGCATCCCGCCGACCCGGCTGGACCGGGTGATCGGGATCGTGAAGGCCTACACCACCCGCGTCGGTGAGGGGCCGTTCCCGACCGAGCTCGACGACGACTTCGGCGAGCACCTGCGCAAGGTCGGCATGGAGTACGGCACCACCACCGGACGGCCGCGCCGCTGCGGCTGGTACGACACCGTCATCGCCCGCTACGCCGCCCGGGTCAACGGCGTCACCGACTTCGTCCTGACCAAGCTCGACGTGCTCACCGGCCTCGAGCAGGTCCCTGTCTGTGTCGCCTACGACGTCGACGGCACCCGGCACGACGAGATGCCGGTCAACCAGTCCGACTTCCACCACGCCGTACCGATCTACGAGTACCTCCCCGGCTGGTGGGAGGACATCTCCGGGGTCCGCACGGTCGAGGAGCTCCCGGCCAACGCCCGCGCGTACGTCGACCGGGTGGAGCAGCTGTCCGGTGCGCGGATCTCAGCGATCGGTGTCGGCCCCGCGCGAGACGCCACGATCGTCGTGCACGACCTCTTGTAGCGTCGGAGTCCCGCTCGGCGCGCACCAGGAGACCCGATGAGCAGCACCGTCACCACCCGTGAGGCCGCGGAGGTCGCCGCGGCCAACCAGTCGGGCCGCCAGCCCGTCGTCTTCGTGCACGGACTGTGGCTGATCCCGTCGAGCTGGGACCCGTGGAAGCAGCTCTTCGAGACCAAGGGGTACGCCGCGGTCGCCGTCGACTGGCCCGGCGACCAGGCGACCTACGACGAGGCCCACGCCCACAAGGACTCGCTGGCCGGGACCTCCGTCGGCGACGTCGCCGACCACGTCGCCGAGGTGATCAAGGGCCTCGACAAGAAGCCGGTGGTCATCGGCCACTCGTTCGGCGGGCTCCTGGTGCAGATGATCGCCGGCCGCGGCCTCGCGGCGGCGACCGTCAGCATCGACCCGGCGCCCAGCCGTGGCGTCCTCCCGCTGCCCTTCTCGGCGCTCAAGGCGTCGTTCCCGGTGCTGGGCAACCCGCTCAACAAGGGCCGGACGGTGACCCTGACCTTCGACCAGTTCCGCTACGGCTTCGCCAACGCGGTCTCCGAGGAGGAGGCGCACCAGCTCTACGACACCTTCCACACCCCGGCGCCCGGGCGGCCGCTGTTCCAGGCGGCGACGGCGAACCTGTTCCCGTGGACCGTCGCGAAGGTCGACAAGCGGAACCCCGAGCGAGGACCGATGCTCGTGGTGACCGGGGAGAAGGACCACATCGTCCCGTTCGCGCTCGCGAACGCGGCGTACAAGCAGCAGAAGAAGAACACTGCCAGCGCCACCGAGCTGGTGGAGATCCCCGGCGTGGGCCACTCGCTGGTCATCGACAGCCACTGGCACGAGGTCGCGGACGCCGCGCTCGCGTTCCTCGCGGCCCAGGGCCTCGGCGACGCGTAGTCCCTGGCTCGTTCTGACCGCATTGGGGACGACAAGTTGACTATGTCAACCTAGCCCGTTCGGGTCATCTTTGGTCAGGACCCCCTTTTCACCCTCCGGCGATTAGTTGCGCCCCTCCGTTCGACCTATGGTCACCGCCGGTGCGCTCGGGCGTGCCCACCCTTCGGCGGGGCAGTCGGGGGGTCGCATCTCTCTCTCCTCGCTGAAGGGCGTCTCAATGAATTTGCATGCAGGACGGCTCCGCCGTCTCGGCTCGGCCACCGCGGTCGGAGCTGTCATCACCGGGGGCCTGGCCCTCGGGATTCCGGCCGCCGCTCATGCGGTGGACGAGGTTCCGGTGTTCTCGCACACGATCGACCTGTCCGAGACCCGCGCCACCGGCCACAACGAGTTCCGGACCGACGGCTCGGGCGTCCGCGTCTGGACCGAGGGCAACACCTCGACCGACAAGGCGGCGGGCTACTTCGACGTCAACAAGACCCTCGCGAGCGTGGGTGAGCCCTCGATGTCGTGGGCTCCCAACGGCGCCCAGACCCTGAAGCCCTCGGTGCAGCTCAAGACCGACTTCAACGGTGACGGCAGCATCGACGGGATCCTGGTGGGCGAGCCCACCTATGTCGACGGCAGCGTGCTCTACGGCAACGACTGGTGGCTGAGCAACGGGTCGGCCCAGTTCGTCAAGGACGCGGCCCCCTCGCACATCGGCGGCTCCGGTTCCGACAACCACGGCACCCTCGACCAGTGGCGCGCCGCGTTCGCCAACGCCAAGGTGATCCAGGGCGGTTGGTCGCTCGGGTCCGGCGTCAAGGGCGACGGCGTCATCCAGGCCATCGTGATCGGTGGACAGCCCTACTTCTTCGTGAAGTCTGCTGACCCGACCACGGTGACGAAGTACAAGAACGACGTCGACCTCTCCGAGAGCCGCGCCAAGGGCCACAACGTCTTCCGCGAGCTCGGCGGCGTCCGGGTCACCACGGACCCGAGCGACTGCCTCGACCCGAACCCGGCCGGCGGCGTCTACTGCGCCAACAAGGCCGCGGGCTACTTCCCGACGCCGCTGGCGCTGAACGCCGCCGGCGAGCCGAGCATGGACTACGTCCAGTACTCCGGCACGAAGCCGAGCGTCCAGCTGGTCACGGACTTCGACAACAACGGCACCCCCGACGGCATCCTCGTCGGCGAGACCATCTACGGCCACGACTGGTGGGTCCCGGACAGCGCCGCGGCGTTCGTCAAGACCGGCGCCCCGCAGCACGGTGGCGGCTTCGGGTCCACCAACCACGGCACCCTGCCCGAGTGGCGCGCGGCGTTCCCGAACGCCAAGATCCTGTTCTCCGGCTGGTCGCTGGGCTCCGGTGCTGTCGGTGACGGCGTCATCAACGCCATCACCCTCGGCCTGACGAAGTACGCCTTCTCCGGTCTCAACCGGGCCCCGGTCGCCCCCAACCTGGCGGCGAGCACCCCGGCCGGCACCAGCGTCCAGGTGACGCTGGCGGCGAGCGACCCCGACGGCGACAGCCTCACCTACACCTCGACGGACGGCACCGTGGTCGGCAACAAGCTGACCTACGCGGCACCGGCCGACTCGGTCGGGACCAAGGTCCTTGCCTACAAGGTGACCGACAGCAAGGGTGCGAGCACCAACGGCACCGTGACGGTCACGGTCACCAAGGCCAGCTCGGCGACCTCCCTCAAGCTGAGCCCCGGCAAGATCACGACCAAGAGCAAGCACATCCGCGGCAAGGTCGCCGTGACCTCCACCGGCAAGGTGGCCGGCGGCACCGTGGACCTGTTCGACGGCAACACCAAGATCGGCACCGGCGTCCTCGACGCCAGTGGCAACGTCAAGATCGCGGTGACCTCGATGCTGTCGAAGGGCAAGCACACGATCTCGGCGGTCTTCGCCGGGACCGGCTCGAGCGCCACCTCGACGGCGTCGGTGGTCGTGAAGGTCACGAGCAAGAAGTAGTTCGCAGTCCTTCCGAACGAGTGCCCCGGTCCGCCACGTGCGGGCCGGGGCACTCGGCGCTCCCCATGATTGGGGCTGGCCCTAGATTGGGCCGACGTGGCGACCTCCCTGAGCCCTCAGCGGGCCATCGACCGGCTCCGTGCGGCGTTCTCGCCGCCACCGGGCTACCGCACCCTGCATGCGAAGGGCCGGTTCTACACCGGCACCTTCACCGCGACCGCCGAGGCCACCGGGCTGTGCCGCGCCGGCCACTTCGACGGGGAGCCGCACGAGGTCACGGTCCGCTGGTCGAACGCCGCCGGCAAGCCGCGCTCGGACGGGAAGCCCGACATCCGCGGCATGGCGGTCAAGTTCCGCCTGCCGGACGGCTCGGCGACAGACCTGCTCGGCCAGACCTCGCCCCGCTTCCCCACTGACGACCCCGAGGTGTTCGTGGCGCTCACCGAGGCCTCGGAGAAGCCGCTCACCCTGCCGCTGTTCCTGGCCCGCCACCCCGGCGTGCTGCCCAGCGTCCTCGCCAGCACGCGGGCGGGGGCCATCGTGCCGCCGACCACCTTCGCGGAGGTGACCTTCTACCCGATCCACGCCTACGGGTGGCTGACCGAGGACGGCACCCGCACCTGGGTGCGCTACATCTTCCGGCCGACCGCCACGAAGGCCGACCGGCTGGACACGTCGTTCTCGGGCCGGGACCAGCTGACCGAGGAGATGGCGGCCAGGCTGGCCCGCGGTCCGGTCACCCACGAGGTGTGGGTCCAGGTGGCCGGCGAGGGCCACGACCCGCACCACGCGACGTCGGTCTGGTCGGGGGCTCGCGAGCTGCTGGCCGGCCGGATCGTGGTGACCGCGCCCGTCGACGACCCGGAGGGTGGACCCGGAACCAGCACGCCGACCGTCTTCGACCCGACCCGCGTGGTGCCGGGCATCGAGCTCTCCGACGACCCGATCCTGCGCTACCGGCGGGATGCCTACTCGGAGTCCGTCGCCCGACGTACGACGTCGTGAAGACCCTCGTCATCGGGACCGGCGGGCGCGAGCACGCCCTCGCCCGGGCGCTGGCGAGTGACCCTGGGGTCACCGAGGTGCATGCCGCCCCGGGCAACCCGGGGATCGGAACCGTGGCCACGCTGCACGAGGTCGACCCGCTGGACGGCCGGGCGGTGGCGGCGCTGGCCGCCTCCCTCGGCATCGACCTGGTCGTCGTCGGGCCCGAGGCACCGCTGGTAGCCGGTGTGGCCGACGCCGTGCGGGCGGCGGGCATCGCGGCCTTCGGACCGTCGGGCGCGGCGGCCCAGCTGGAGGGGTCCAAGGCGTTCGCCAAGGAGGTCATGGAGGCGGCCGGGGTCCCGACCGCCCGGGCCTTCGTCTGCACGACGGCCGAGGAGGCCGCCGCCGCGCTGGACGTGCTCGGCGCGCCCTACGTCGTGAAGGACGACGGCCTGGCCGCCGGCAAGGGCGTCGTCGTGACCGAGGACCGTGCGGAGGCGCTCGCCCATGCGACCGCATGCGCCCGCGTCGTGATCGAGGAGTACCTCGACGGTCCCGAGGTCTCAGTCTTCGCGCTCACCGACGGTGTCACGGTCTACCCGATGCAGCCGGCCCAGGACTTCAAGCGGATCTTCGACGGTGAAGAGGGACCCAACACCGGTGGCATGGGCGCCTACACGCCGCTTCCGTGGACGCCCGCGGACCTGGTGGACGACGTGCTGGCCACCGTGCTGCGGCCGACCGTCGCCGAGCTGGCGCACCGAGGCACGCCGTTCTCCGGACTGTTGTACGCCGGTCTCGCGCTGACCTCACGAGGCATGCGGGTCGTGGAGTTCAACGCCCGGTTCGGCGATCCCGAGACCCAGCCGCTGCTGGCGGTGCTGGAGTCGCCCCTCGGCGAGCTGCTCATGGCCGCCGCGACCGGAACCCTCGCCGACGTGCCTCCGCCGGTGTTCGCCGACGGCGCTGCGGTCGGCGTGGTCATGGCCAGCCGCGGCTACCCCGCGTCGTCGTCCTCGGGTGACGTCATCAGCGGCGTCGACGTCGCC
>JAWWPK010000260.1:0-2811 GCA_033854925.1 Nocardioidaceae bacterium
ACTTGCGGCCCATGGCACGGGCCACGGACTCACCCAGGGAGGTCTTGCCGACGCCGGGAGGACCGGCCAGCAGGATCACCGCGCCGGAGCCGCGCCCGCCGATCACCTGGAGGCCGCGCTCGGCGCGGCGGGTGCGGACGGCAAGGTACTCGACGATCCGCTCCTTGACCTCGTCGAGGCCGTGGTGGTCGGCGTCCAGCACCTCGCGGGCACCGGCAACGTCGTTCACGTCCTCGGTCGTCACGGCCCACGGCAGCTCCAGGACGGTGTCGAGCCAGGTGCGGATCCAGGCGGCCTCGGGGTTCTGCTCGCTGGAGCGCTCGAGCTTGTCGACCTCCTTGAGCAGGGCAGCGCGGACGTCGTCGGGCACCTCGGCGGCCTCGACCCTGGCGCGGTAGTCGTCGGCCCCCTCGGGCTCGCCCTCGCCGAGCTCCTTGCGGATCGCGGCGAGCTGCTGGCGGAGCAGGAACTCGCGCTGCGACTTCTCCATCCCGTCGCGGACGTCCTCGCTGATCTTGTCGGAGATCTCCGCCTCGGCCAGGTGGTCGCGCGTCCACGCGATCACGGTCTCGAGCCGCCGCTCGACGTCCGGGGTCTCGAGGAGCTCGCGCTTCTGCTCGTCGGAGAGGTACGGCGCGTAGCCGGCCGCGTCGGCGATCGCGCTCGGGTCGCTCATCTTGTGGACGGTGTCGATGATCTGCCAGGCCTCGCGGCGCTGGAGCACGGCCACGACCAGCCGCTTGTACTCCTCGGCGAGCTCGCGGGCGTGGTCGCTCACGATCTCCTCGACCGGCTCGACCTCCACCCACAGAGCGGCACCGGGTCCGGTGACCCCGCTGCCGATGCGGGCCCGACGGCCGGCGCGGAGCACCGCACCCGCGCCGCCACCCATCATCCGGCCGACGCGCTCAACGCTCGCGACCACGCCGTACGACGCGTAGCGGTCCTCGAGGCGAGGCGCGAGGAGCAGCTCGCTGTCGGAGCTGCTGCGGGCCGCGTCGACCGCGGCCTGGGCTGCCTCGTCGAGCGGGATCGGGACGACCATGCCTGGCAGGACCACCAGGTCGGACAGGAACAGCACCGGGAGCGAGGGTTGAGTCATACCGGCTCAACTTCCGGCTCGGGGCCGGTGTTCCGGTGTTCGTCGTGGGCGAACAGCCGCGGTCAGCTGGCCTGGGTCTGCGTCGTTCTCGGCAGCTCGGGTCGCCCGATGCGGAAGCCCTGGCCGAGATGAACGCCCATGTCACGCAGGCGCTCGAGCTGAACCTCGGACTCGATGCCCTCGGCGCACACCCGAGCATCGCGGCGCGCCGACCAGGCGAGGACCGAGCCGATCAGGGCCCGGTGGCGGGCGGAGCCGAGGTCGTGGACGATCGACATGTCGATCTTGACGATCTCCGGCTGGAGCAGCTCGAGGCGGTCCATGTCGGAATATCCGGTTCCCCAGTCGTCGACGGCGATCAACGCGCCGCGGTCGCGATAGTCGCGGATCGCGGCGAGCACGCCCGCGAGCACCTCCGGGTCCACCGGGCTGCCGGTGTACTCGGTCACCTCGAGGACCACGTCGCTCAGGTCGCCCGAGAGCGCCTCCCGGATCTTCGGCGACGACAGCGAGCCGATGTCGACGTTGACCGAGAGCAGGAGTCCGGGAAGGGCAACCACCCGGGCCGCGCGGATGGCGGCCGCCTCGAGCTCGGCCAACCGGCCGAGCGTGCGGGCCTGCTCGAAGACGGACATGGGGTCGTGGTCACGGAACCGGCTCAGCGCCTCGACGGCGACCATCTGGCCGGTCGCCAGCTCCACGATCGGCTGCAGCGCGATGCGCGGCATGGGCAGGACCAGCCCGGAAGGAACGTACGGCGCCAGGCAGACCTGGTTGCGGCCGCCCCGCTTGGCGTTGTAGAGCGCGCGGTCCGCCGCGGCCACGGCCACGGCGGGTTCGGTTCCGGGCTGCCAGGTCGCCACGCCGGCCGAGAACGTCTGTCCGCCGGGGGTGCTCGCGAGCAGCTCGAGCACGCGGTCGCGAGTCGCCTCCGCGTCATGATCGGGCAGCAGCAGGGCGAACTCCTCGCCGCCGACGCGGGCCAGCACCTCGCCACGGTGAAGGTGCTGGGTCCACGCCGCTGTCGCCTCCTTGAGCAACCGGTCTCCGGCCGGGTGGCCGCGGCTGTCGTTGTAGGCCTTGAAGCGGTCCAGGTCGAGCAGCGCCAGCGTCAGCGGGCGGTCGTTGTCACGGGCGGTCTGACAGGCTCGGGACAGCTCGAAGTCCCAGGTACGCCGGTTGGGGACGCCCGTGAGCGCGTCGGAGCGGGCGAGCGCCGCCAGCTGCACCGCCTGCGCACGGACCACGGTGAGCAGCCCCGCCATCCGAGCCAGCACCAGCAGTGAGAGCAACACCGACCCCACCACGACGACCGGCCACGCCGACAGGTCGCCGTCCAGACCGTCCGCGAGCAAGGTGATCGCGGGTAGGAGCAAGCCACCGGTGAGCACCAGCAGCCGCTTGGTCGGGTCGGCGACGTCCTCGAACCCGGGAGCGGGTTCGGCCAGGTCGTGCACCGAGTGGTCCCAGGTGGCGCCGGCGATCAGCACGTAGCCGGCGTACCAGACGAGGTCGTTCGCGAGCTGGGACTCGACGCTGCCGGTGACGATGGTCGTGGCCGTGTAGTAGACGTCCCCCGCGAAGATGAAGCCCAGCGCGCAGATCAGGAGCCGGAACGCGGTCGTGCGCGCGCTGGGTGTGGCCCAGAACCGCACCAGGATCGCGAGCAGCAGGATGTCGGCCGCGGGGTAGAACGTGCTGGTCATCTT
>JAWWPK010000261.1:0-4616 GCA_033854925.1 Nocardioidaceae bacterium
CCCGCGGGTGGGTCGTCGTACTGGCTGGAGATCACCGAGGAGACCTTCCAGCCCACCGTCGAGGCCTCGCTCACGGCACCGGTCCTGCTCGCGTTCTACTCGCCGACCCGGCTTGCGGAGAGCGAGCAGATGGCGCGCGACCTGGCGACGGTGGCCGAGGAGTACGAAGGCCGGTTCCTGGCCGGGCTGGTCAACATCGACACCCAGCCCGCGATCGCGCAGGCGGTGCAGCTCCAGTCCGTGCCTTACGTGTTCGCCGTCATCGACGGCCGGCCTCAGCCGCTGATCCAGGACGTGCTGACCCTCGACAACCTCCGCACCGCCATCAACCAGGTCATGCAGCAGCTCACCACCCAGGGCATCACCGGTCGGCACCAGCCGCGCCAGGCCGCCCCGCCCGCTGTCGAGGGGGAGGACGGCGAGCCGCCGCTCGACCCGCGTTACGCACCCGCTCAAGACGCGCTGGAGCGCGACGACTTCGACGGTGCGGTGGCGGAGTACCAGAAGCTCCTCGCCGCCAACCCCGCGGACGCCGAGGCGGCCGCGGGCCTGGCCATGGCCACGTTGCTGCAGCGCACCAAGGACGCCGACCTCGACGCCGCGGTCGCCGCCGCCGACGCGAACCCGGACGAGGTCGCCGCCCAGACCCTGGTCGCCGACCTCGACATGCTCGGTGGCCGGATCGACGCCGCGTTCGACCGCCTGGTCGACGTCGTACGCCGCACCGAAGGCGACGACCGCAACCAGGCCCGCGAGCACCTGCTCGGCCTGTTCGCTGCGGTCGGCAACGACGACCCGCGGGTGCTCAGGGGCCGGCAGGCCCTCGCCAACGCCTTGTTCTGACCGTCAGCCGATCCCGGACTCGGTGTACGCCGGCCCGCCGCCGGCCAGGTTGGCGAGGGCGGACTCGATCCGGTGTGCGGTGAAGTCGGCACACCGCTCGCGCACCTCCTCGACCGTGCAGAAGGCGGCGTCGCGGATCTCGCGCTCCTGGCGCACCACCTCGTCGGTGATCGCGGCGTCGTGCTCGCCACCGTCGAAGACCAGGCACAGGGCGTCGTCCCAGCCGCTCCACGGTGGCAGCCAGTCGGTGAGCAGCAACCGGCCGGCCGGGATCGCGAGCGCCAGCTCCTCCTCGATCTCGCGGGCGACAGCGAGCTGCGGCGACTCGCCGACCTCGACCACGCCGCCGGGCAGGTCCCAGTCCTGCTTGTAGGTCAGCCGGCACACCAGCACCCGCCCGTCCCGGTCGCGGACCAGCATCTGGCTGATCGCCCGCTTTCGCGGGAGGAACGAGTTGAGCAGCGCCCGGAACCCCTCCGGCTCGTGGGCGGGCAGGTCGTCGGCCAGCCGCGCGTAGACGATCCTGTCCCCGGTGGTGCCCTCGACGGTCACCCCGCGCATCACGCCCTCGCGGCGAAGCCCCGCCCAGGTCGCGATCCGCTGGGCGCCCTTGTCGTCCGGGTCCACCCACGCCTCGACCCGCGAGTGGGTCTCGAGGGCGGCCTCGACCTCGGCGCGCACGGCCTCCACGGGCTGGTCGGCGTGCCACGACAGCCGGGCCACCCCGTCACCCACGATGGTGACGAAGACAGGTTCGGGGTCGCTCACCGGGTCAGGCTAGCCACGCTTGCGGAACCACACGGTGGCCAGGGGCGGCACCACGACGTCGGCGTACGCCGGCTGGCCGCGGTGCTCGCCGTCGACCGCGGTGACGCCGCCCAGGTTGCCCACGCCGGAGCCGGTGTACGTCGCGGCGTCGGTGTTCAGCACCTCGTCCCACTGGCCCGCCGACGGCAGGCCGAGCCGGTAGCCCTCGTGCGGGACCGCCGCGAAGTTGGAGACGCACGCGAGGTCGGGGCCGGAGGCGGCCCGGCGGATGAACGTGAACGTGTTGCGCCCCGCGTCGTTGGCATCGATCCACTGGAAGCCGCCGGGGTCGTCGTCGCGCTGCCACAGGGCCGGCGAGGCGACGTACGCCGCGTTGAGGTCGCGCACCAGCGAGTGCACGCCGCGGTGCTCGGGATGGTCGAGCAGCCACCAGTCCAGCTCGCGGGCCTCGGCCCACTCCGACTCCTGGCCCAGCTCGGCACCCATGAACAGCAGCTGCTTGCCCGGGTGCGCCCACATGAAGCCGAGGTAGGCGCGCAGGTTGGCGAGCTGCCGCCAGCGGTCGCCGGGCATCTTGCGCAGCAGCGAGCCCTTGCCGTGCACGACCTCGTCGTGGCTGATCGGCAGCACGTAGTTCTCCGACCAGGCGTAGACGAGGGAGAACGTCATCTCGCCGTGGTGGTAGGCGCGGTGCACCGGGTCGTGCTGCACGTAGCCGAGCGAGTCGTGCATCCAGCCCATGTTCCACTTGAATCCGAAGCCCAGCCCGCCCGCGGACGTCGGCCCGGTGACCTGCGGCCAGGACGTCGACTCCTCGGCGATCGTGGTGACGCCGGGGGTGCGCTTGTAGACGGTGGCGTTCATCTCCTGGAGGAACTGCACCGCCTCGAGGTTCTCGCGGCCGCCGTACTTGTTCGGCGTCCACTCACCCTCCTCGCGCGAGTAGTCGAGGTAGAGCATCGACGCGACGCCGTCGACCCGCAGCCCGTCGCCGTGGAACTCCTCGAGCCAGTAGAGCGCGTTGGCGTAGAGGAAGTTGCGCACCTCGGGGCGGCCGAAGTTGAAGATGTGCGAGCCCCACTCCTTGTGCCAGCCGCGCTGGGGGTTGGGGTCCTCGTAGAGCGGGGTGCCGTCGAAGAGGGGCAGCGCCCACTCGTCTGTCGCGAAGTGGCCGGGCACCCAGTCGAGGATCACCCCGACCCCGGCCCCGTGCAGCCGGTCGACGAGCAACCGGAAGCCGTCGGGGTCGCCGAACCGCGAGTCAGGGGCGAAGTACGACGTCACGTGGTAGCCCCACGAGCCGCCGAACGGGTGCTGCATGACCGGCATCAGCTCGACATGGGTGAAGCCGAGGTCGGACACATAGCCGGGGAGCTCCTCGGCGAGCTGCTCCCACGTCCTGCCGCGCCGCCACGAGGCGAGGTGCAGCTCGTAGATCGACATCGGCTCGTGCACGTGCTGCTTGCGCGGCCGGGCCGCCATCCAGTCGCCGTCGCCCCACTCGTAGGACGACTCGAACACCTTCGACGCGGTGTCCGCCGGCACCTCGGCGTACGACGCCATCGGGTCGGCCTTCTCCCGCCACTGCCCGTCCGCACCGAGGACGACGTACTTGTAGGCGTTGCCCGAGCCCACACCGGGCACGAACAGCTCCCAGACACCGGACTGGCCGAGCTGGCGCATCGGGTGCTCGCGCCCGTCCCAGCTGTTGAAGTCCGCCTTGAGCCGCACCGCGCGGGCCGACGGCGCCCAGACGGCGAAGGCGGTGCCGATGATCGGGTCGCCGAGCGGCACCTCGTAGTGGTGCACGTGGGCGCCGAGCACGGTCCACAGCAGCTCGTGCCGGCCCTCGTTGATCAGGTGCAGGTCCATCTCGCCGAGCGTGGGCAGGAACCGGTAGGGGTCGTCGACGACGAGGGTCGGGGCGCCGTCGTAGTCGACCTCGAGCCGGTAGTCCGGGACGTCGGCGACCGGCAGCACGCCGACCCAGATGCCCTCGTGCTCGTGCTGCAGCTCGTAGCGGGTGCCGTCCCCGTGGCGTACGCCGACCCGCTTGGCGAGCGGCTTGAAGGTGCGGACCGTCACGCCGCCGTCGTGGGGGTGCGGTCCGAGGAGCTGGTGGGGGTTGCCGTGCTCGCCGCGCACCAGCTGGTCGAGCAGCTCGACGGGCACGTCGAGGACGGTTGGGGTGCTCATGCGGCTCCGATCCTCGCGACGGCCTGGAGCGGGATCGTGACCCAGGACGGGCGGTTGCGGGTCTCGTAGACGGTCTCGTAGACCGCCTTGTCGGCGGTGTAGGCGCTGAGCAGCACCTGCTGCTCGTGGCTCAGCTGGCCGCCGGCGTACGAGAACAGGAACTGGTTCTTGTTGCGCTCCGACCACTCCTGAGCCCGGGTGTCGATCAGCTCGGCGTCGGCCACGTCGCTGGTGCTCAGCGATCGCTCGACCACCCGGGCGGCGTAGTCGAAGCTGCGCATCATCCCGGCCACGTCTCGCCAGGGCGAGTCCGGGAGCTGCCGCTCGGCGAGCGGCTTGACCGGTTCGCCCTCGAAGTCGACGATCTTCCAGCCGACGGACGTGCGCAGCGTCTGGCCGAGGTGCAGGTCGCCATGGATCCGCTGCACGTCCAGGCCGTCCAGCTTGGAGACGGCGCCGAACGTCGCCCGCAGGGTCGCGGCGTGCTCGGCCAGCTCGGGTACGACGCCCAGCGCGGCCTCGATGCGACCGGTCATGGCCGCCGCGAGCTCGGCGGCCGCGGCGGCCGGCCAGGTCTCCGCGGGGAAGTGGTCGCGCAGGGCCTCGTGCACCTCTCGCAGCGCCTCGCCGAGCCGGGTCGACTCGCCGGCGAAGTCGCCACCGGAGTCGTGGGCGTGCACCTCCGGGTCCGCGAACAGGGTGCGGACGCTGGCCAGCGCCAGGTCCCAGCCGTCGGTGGCGGTGCGCAGGAACTGCTGGAGCATGGCGAGCTGCAGCGTCCGGCCGCCGTCGTCGACGTCGAGCCAGCC
>JAWWPK010000262.1:0-5516 GCA_033854925.1 Nocardioidaceae bacterium
GCGTGCACCACCGTCGACACCAGCTGCGCGGCGCGGTCCACCGCCTGGGTGCCGGTGCTCGCGTCCGCCACAACTGCTCCTCGGGGTGGGGTTCCGTCAGGGTTCCATGATGTGGAACTGTGGTCCCACATGATGAGGTTAGTAAGGAGGACCGATGTTCCGCAACCAGATGCCGCGCTATGAGGTGCTGTCCGAGGACGCGATGGCCACTCTCGACAGGGGCTGGCGCCGGCTGATGAGCGAGATCGGCGTGGAGTTCATGGACGACCGCGCCCTCGACCTGTTCCGTCAGGCTGGGCAGCGCGTCGAGGACAAGACGGTCTTCCTCGACCCCGACTTCGTGCTCGAGCAGGTCGCGAAGGCGCCGCGCGAGTTCGACCTCCAGGCCCGCAACCCGGAGCGGTCCGTGCACATCGGCGGCGACTCCATGGCCTTCAGCGCGGTCTACGGGCCGCCGTTCGTCCGCGAGGGCGACGTACGCCGGGACGGCACCATGGACGACTTCCGCAACTTCGCCCGGCTGGCGCAGACCTTCGACGCCCTCGACTCGGCCGGCGGCGTGGTCACCGAGCCCAACGACACGCCCCTGGACAGTCGGCATCTCGACATGACCTACGCGCTGCAGACCCTGACCGACAAGGTCTACATGGGCAACGTGGTCTCCGGGGTCAACGCCGCGGACACCATTGCCATGACCGAGATCCTGTTCGGCTCCCGGGAGTCCATCGAGGAGACCCCGGCGCTCATCTCGCTGATCAACTGCAACTCGCCGTTGCGCTGGGACGACCGGATGCTCGAGGCCCAGTTCGAGTACACCTCGGCCAACCAGCCAGTGGTGCTGACGCCGTTCATCCTGATGGGCGCGATGTCGCCGGTCACCATCCCGGCGGCTCTGGTGCAGCAGATCGTCGAGGCATTGTCCGGGATAGCGCTGTCGCAGCTGATCCGGCCCGGGGCCCCCGTCGTCTTCGGGTCGTTCCTGTCCAACATCGACATGCAGTCCGGCTCGCCGACGTTCGGCACGCCCGAGTCGGGCATCGGGCTGCTGTGCACCGGCCAGATCGCCCGCAGCTTCGGGCTGCCGTTCCGCACCGGCGGCGGGCTGACGTCCTCGCAGGTCCCCGACGCCCAGGCCGGCTACGAGGCGCTGATGACGATGCTGCCGACCTTCCTGGCCGGTGCGAACTGGGTGATGCACTCGGCCGGCTGGCTCGAGGGCGGGCTGGTGGCCGGGTTCGAGAAGTTCATCATCGACGTCCAGCTGGTCGAGATGCTCCAGCACGAGTTCACGCCGTTGGAGATCGACGAGGAGTCGATGGCGTTCGGAGCGCACGAGGAGGTGGGCCACGGCGGTCACTTCCTGGGCGCGATGCACACGATGGAGCGGTTCCGGACCTGCTTCTACCGACCGTTCCTCAACTCGTCGGACAACTACGAGCGCTGGATGCGCAACGGCGCCAAGGACACCGCCACCCGGGCCGGCGACATCTACAAGAAGAAGCTCGAGGAGTACGAGCCGCCCCCGCTCGACGAGGCGATCCGGCAGGAGCTCGAGGAGTACGTCGTCCGCCGTCGGGCCGAGCTGGGCGACTGAGTCGACAATGGAGACCATGGCTGCCCAGTCGCGCCCCAACGAGCCGGTCGGCGACTTCGTGCTGACCCTTGCCTGCCCCGACCGGCCCGGCATCGTGCACGCCGTCACGTCGTTCCTCATGGAGCACGGCGGCAACATCATGGAGAGCCAGCAGTTCGGCGACCAGCAGGCCGGCCGGTTCTTCATGCGGATCGACTTCGAGGTCGCCTCGCCCACCTCGGACGACGCCCTGCGGGCGGCCTTCGCGGCCACCGCCGCGGAGTTCGAGATGGACTTCGAGCTGTGGTCGGCCTCGGCGCCGTACCGCACCCTGATCATGGTCTCGAAGCAGCTGCACTGCCTCAACGACCTGTTGTTCCGGCACAGCACCGGCGACCTCCAGATCGAGGTCGTGGGGGTGGTCTCCAACCACCTCGACGCCGAGCCCCTGGTCAAGTCCTACGGCCTCGACTTCCACCACCTGCCGGTCACACCGGACACCAAGGTCGAGGCCGAGACGCAGCTGATTGCTCTGGTCGAGCAGCACGAGGTGCACCTGGTCGTGCTGGCCCGCTACATGCAGATCCTGTCCGACGGCCTCTGCCGCCGGCTCAGCGGACGGGCCATCAACATCCACCACTCGTTCCTGCCGAGCTTCAAGGGCGCGAAGCCCTACCACGCGGCGTTCGAGCGCGGCGTCAAGCTGGTCGGCGCGACTGCCCACTACGTCACCGGCGACCTGGACGAAGGGCCGATCATCGAGCAGGACGTCACCCGCGTCGACCACACCCACTCACCGGAGCAGCTGGTCGCCGCCGGCCGCGACGTCGAGGCCGCCGTGCTGTCGCGAGCGGTGCGCTGGCACTCGCAGACCAGGGTGCTGATGCACGGGAACCGGACCGTCGTCTTCCGCTGACTCCTGACCCCCGCAAATTCCGGCCCGGGCCCACGACGGACGCTCGCTGGCTCAATACCCTCGTGAGTCTCGGTCTCGGGACCATGACGACGCTCGCTGCGCTCGCGAGCTTAGCAGTCGTCAAGGCCGCCGAGGCCGATCACGAGGCGCGCTCGCTTCGCTTGCAGGGCTTCGCGAGCTTCGCCGTCCATCGTGGGCACCGGGCCGATCGCGGGGCGCGCTCGCCGTCAGCTCGCGTCGACCGGCGGGCACCGCGGTCAGGCCGCGGGGACCGTCTGGGCGGTGGGTGCGCTGAACGGGGCGTGCTCCTGCGACGGCATCAGGATCCAGAGGATGGGGTAGATCAGGATCTGGCTGCCCGGGATGACCATGAGCAGCAGGACGAAGAGAAGTCGTGCGGTCCACGGCGCGATGCCGAAGCGCTGGCCCAGGCCCGCCACCACGCCGCCGAGGACGCGCCCCTGCTGCGGTCGGACGAGGCCGTAGCCGGCGAAGCTCTGGTGGATGTCGTTCATGGACGGTGCACTTCCTTCGTAGTTGGTGAGGGCGTCTCCCTCGTACCTCCACTGTGTGCTCCCGGGAGCCGCCGCACCATCGGGTGAAGCCCTGTCCTGCACCTGAGATCCGTCCTCAGGGGTACGGTGCGCGCATGGCGGTGAGCGAGGCGGAGGCCACGGCCCCGGCGTCGGTGCAGTCCGTCGACCGCGCACTGACGATCCTCGAGCTGCTGGCCCGCGAGGGCGAGGCCGGGGTCACCGAGATCGCTGCGGACCTCGGGGTGCACAAGTCCACGGCGTTCCGGCTGCTGGCCACCCTGGAGTCCCACCGGCTGGTCGAGCAGGACGGCGACCGCGGGCGCTACCGCCTCGGCGTGGGCAACCTCCGGTTGGCCGGCGCCACCACGGCCAGGCTCGACCTCGTCACCGAGGCGCGCCCGGTCTGCCGACAGCTCGCCGCCGACACCGGCGAGACCGTCAACATCACCGTCCGCAGCGAGACCAGCGCCCTCTACCTCGACCAGGTCGCGGGCAGCAGCGCACTCCAGAGCCACAACTGGGTCGGGCAGCACATCCCGCTGCACGCGACCAGCAACGGCAAGGTGCTGCTGAGCGAGCTGTCCGAGGCAGACCTCAAGGCCGCGCTCCGCGAGCTGCCGAGGTTCACCGACGCCACCGTGACCAGCCGGGCGCGGTTCAAGGAGGAGCTGGCCGAGACCCGCGAGACGGGGTACGCCGTGGCGGTCGACGAGCTCGAGGTGGGACTCACCGCGGCGGCCGCGCCGATCCGCAACGCCCACGGCGACGTCATCGCCTCCATGAGCATCTCCGGCCCCACCTTCCGGCTCACCGAGGCGCGGCTCGCCGAGGTCATCCCGATGCTGATCGCGGCGGCCACGGAGGTCTCGCACCGACTGGGCTGGGGTCAGCGGACCTGACCCGGACGAGGTCGGACCGTTGACACAGCGGGCAGGAGTCCTATTCTGCGAAGGCAGAAGGCGTTGCGAACTCCGCAACGGGTTGCGTGATACGCAACATTGCCAAGGCGATGTGCGAAGGGGACAACAGGGTGCCTGACCTCTACGTCGACGGAGAGTGGGTGAGCGCGCTCGCCGGCGGTCGCCGCACGATCGTCTGCCCGGCGGACGGCCAGGTCGTGGCCGAGGTCGACGAGGCGGATCAGCAGGACACCGCCGCTGCCATCGCCGCCGCGCACCGCGCGTTCAACGACGGACCCTGGCCCGGAACATCGGCGCGCGAGCGAGGAGACCTGCTGCTCCGCACCGCCGACCTGCTGGAGCGGGACACCGACAAGGTGGCCGAGGCGGAGAGCCTGGACACCGGCAAGCGGCTGGTGGAGAGCGGGTACGACGTCGCCGACGTGGTCTCGGTGTTCCGCCACTACGGCCGGACCGCGGCCGAGGACTCCGGCCGGATGGTCGACACCGGCAACCCCGACGTGGTCAGCCGCGTCGTCCACGAGCCGCTCGGCGTCTGCGGGCTGATCGCGCCCTGGAACTACCCGCTGCTGCAGGCCAGCTGGAAGGTCGCCCCGTGCCTGGCCGCGGGCAACACCTTCGTGCTCAAGCCGAGCGAGCTCACGCCGCACACGAGCATCCACCTGATGCGGGTCCTGGCTGAAGCCGGGCTGCCGGCGGGCGTCGGCAACCTGGTGCTCGGCGCCGGCCCCGAGACGGCAGCCCTGCTCGCCGAGGACCCCCGGGTCGACCTGGTCTCGTTCACCGGCGGGCTGATCACCGGTCGCAAGGTGATGGCCGCGGCCGCCGCGACGGTGAAGAAGGTTGCCCTCGAGCTGGGCGGCAAGAACCCCAACATCGTCTTCGCCGATGCCGACCTCGAGGTCGCGCTCGACTACGCGCTGACCGCCGTCTTCCTCCACTCCGGCCAGGTCTGCTCGGCCGGCGCCCGGCTGCTCGTGCAGGAGGAGATCCACGACCAGTTCGTCGACAGCCTGGTCGAGCGCGCCCGGGCCATCCGGCTGGGCGGACCCCGCGACGAGAAGGCCGAGACCGGGCCGCTGATCAGCGCCGCGCACCGCGACAAGGTGGCGGCGTACGTCGCCGCCGGAGTCGCCGAGGGCGCCGTACTCCGCTGCGGTGGTGCGGCACCCGACGACCCGGAGCTCGACAAGGGCTTCTACTACCTGCCGACCGTCCTCGACAGTTGCACCAGCGCGATGTCGGTCACGCGCGAGGAGTCGTTCGGGCCGGTGCTCACCGTCGAGACCTTCGGCAGCGAGGACGACGCGGTCACGATCGCCAACGACAGCATCTACGGGCTGGCCGGCGCGGTCTGGACCCAGGACGCCGGCAAGGCCCAGCGCGTCGCCGCCCGGCTGCGGATGGGCACGGTCTGGATCAACGACTACCACCCCTACGTCCCGCAGGCCGAGTGGGGCGGCTACAAGCAGTCGGGGATCGGCCGCGAGCTGGGGCGGGCCGGCCTCGACGAGTACCGCGAGACCCAGCACGTCTGGCACAACATCCGCCCGGCCGAGCAGCGCTGGTTC
>JAWWPK010000263.1:0-2698 GCA_033854925.1 Nocardioidaceae bacterium
CCCGGTCCGGACCGCAACCCGGCCCGCGAGCGCCTCGGTCAGCCTGGCCATCCCGCCCGGCAGGCCGGCGAAGACCGGCACGTCGATCGCCCCCGCGTCGAGGGGCACGGCCTCGGCGTCGAGCAGCGGCCCGTTCGTGGCCAGGAAGACCAGCTGCGGCACGGTCGCGCGGGCCGAGAGCCGGTGCGCCTGGCCGGCGTACACCCCACCGAGCAGCGGCTCCACCAGCCGGTCGACCACCTCGTCGCCGAGCCGGCTGCCGACCAGGTCGCCGACCGAGAGGTCCTCGTCGACGGGCACTCCCGGCCGCTCGGCCTCGACCCGGGCCAGCCCCTCCTGCGAGAGGACCCCGGACTCGCGCAGCTCCGACAGGTCCACCGGTACGCCCATGACCGAGCGCGGCAGCGGCCGCAGCGCACCGCGGGTCCAGACCCGTGACGACTGCACCGCTGGGTGCACGACTTCCAGCCCGAGCTCGCGGGCCAGGGCGACGCCTTCCGGACGACGGTTGAGCATCGCCTCGGCGCCGACGTCGACCACCACCCCGCCGACCTCGGTCCGGCGCAGCTTGCCGCCCGGCTCGGATGCGGCCTCTAGCACGGTGACGTCGTCGCCACGTCGGTCGAGGAGGTAGGCCGCCGTCAGACCCGCGAGCCCACCGCCCACGACCATTACCCGCACGGGTCCAGCCTCGCAGACCTCGTGCCGCCCCGGCCGGGTGCGGGTCGAGGCGGCACGAGGAGCCTCGGGCAGTCGTCTGTCCTGTAATTCGACTTGCCTACTGTACTTTAGCCCATCATCTCCGGTCACGATTCGGATACGGGGCGGAACCGCCTCTTCGCGGTGGTCGTCCGAGTCGCCATGGTGGCGACTCGACGGTCTATCTCTTTTCGGCGCATGGCGCCTTCGGCTGGGGCCGCGGTCGTCCTCATCCTCTTCGGCGGCTGCTCGTCCTCGGGCAACGACGCGGGCGGCTCGGGCAGCGACAGCCTGGCGTCCTCGGTCGAGGCGGCGGCACCGGCCAAGGCCGATGGCGCGGCGGCGGACGCCGCGGTCGCCCAGGTGGCATCGTCCACCACCGGCGGCAAGGACGCCGCCGGCGGCGGCGTGCTCGAGCAGCAGAAGGTGATCTCGACCGGCAACGTGCAGCTCCGGTCCGACGACGTCGGACAGGCTGTCTTCGACGTCCGCAAAGTCGTCGACGTCCACCGCGGCACGATCTCCGAGGACGACACAGAGACCGACGACGACGGCGCCGCACTTCGCTCGCGGATGGTGCTGCGCATCCCGACCGCCGACTTCGACGACGCCATGACCGAGCTCGAGAAGGTCGGCACGCTGGTCTCGTCCAAGCGCCAGAGCGCGGACGTCACCACCCAGGTCCTCGACACCGACGTCCGGGTCGAGGCCCAGCAGCGCAGCATCGACCGGATCCAGGTCCTCTTCGACCACGCGGTCTCGATCAAGGACGTCGTCAGCATCGAGGGCGAGCTCTCCCGCCGTCAGGCCGACCTCGCCTCCCTGGAGGCTCAGCAGCGTTACCTCGCCGACCAGACCTCGATGTCGACGATCACGCTCGCCGTCGAGCGCATCCCCGAGAAGGCGAAGCCGAAGCCCAAGAAGGACCACGACCAGGCTGGCTTCATCTCCGGGCTCTCCGACGGCTGGGGTGCGCTGAAGACGTTCCTGGTCGGCGCCTCGACCGTGGCCGGCGCGCTGCTGCCGTGGCTGCTGCTGGCGCTGCTGCTGGCGGTTCCGGGCTGGCCGCTGTTCCGGCGGCTGCGGCGCCGCGATGCTGCGGCGGTCGCCACACCTTAGGCTCGACGTGTGCCCTCACCCGAGAACGTCCGGATCGCCGTACTGATCGACGCGGACAACACCTCGCCGAAACACGCCGAGGCGTTGCTCGAGGAGGTCGCCAAGTACGGCGTACCGACGGTCAAGCGGGCCTACGGCGACTGGACCAACTCACACCTCAACGGCTGGCGCAGCGAGCTGCCGAAGTACGCCGTCCAGCCGATGCTCCAGATCGCCAACACCACCGGCAAGAACTCCACCGACTCGGCGCTGATCATCGACGCGATGGACCTGCTCTACTCCGACAACGTGGACGCCTTCGCCCTGGTCTCCAGCGACAGCGACTTCACCTCGCTCGCGATCCGGCTGAGGGGCTCGGGCCGGACCGTCTACGGCATGGGGCTGCGCAAGACGCCCCAGTCACTGCGCCAGGCGGTGGACCGCTTCATCTTCCTGGAGGACCTGCACGACGGCGGCGGCGGTGCCGAGGAGCAGGCACCGGTCGAGGACACCGAGCCGCGCCGGATCCCCGACCTGCGCCGGCTCCTCGAGCGGGCGGTCAACGGCACCGCCCACGACGACGGCTGGGCCTCGCTGTCCTCGATGGCCAACCACGTGACCCGCGTCGAGCCGTCGTTCTCGGTCAAGGACTACGGGGCCTCCAAGCTGGTCGACCTGGTGCGCGCGCAGGACTACCTCGAGGTCGAGCAGCCCGACAGCGGCTCGGTCCGGGTCCGGCTGCGCTCCAACCGCACGGCCAAGAAGACCGCCGCCAAGAAGGCGACCGCAAAGAAGACGGCTGCCAAGAAAGCCCCTGCACCTGAGCCGGAACCCACGCCCGCACCCGAGGCTGCCGCGCCACCGAAGCGGCACACCGTGACCACCCGGAAGCGGTCCGACC
>JAWWPK010000264.1:0-11115 GCA_033854925.1 Nocardioidaceae bacterium
CGCAGCTGCCTGGGCCTGCCTGCTGGCCTACCACGTCACCTACCTCAGCTACCACAACCTGAAGAGCTGGGATGTGCTGAACACCCCCCGCGACCACGACCTGACCCGCATCGACCAGTGGCTCGCCTTCGGCCACTCCCCTGCCGTGCTGCTGCACGACCTGCTGGGGCAGGGTGTCGCGGTCTACGCGATGGTGCTGGTCTACGAGACCTTCCCCACCCTCGTGGTGCTGGTGGTCGCGGGGAGCGTGTTCGTGAAGGAGCTGCGCGACGGCATCACCGTCCTGGCGTCGCTCATCTGGGTCTGGATCCTGGGCACGGCGTCCTACTACGCGGTGCCGTCCCTGGGACCGTTCGACGACCGGCCGCAGGACTTCGCAGGTCTTCCCGACACCGTGGTGACCAGGACCCAGGCCCTCTACATGGCGCAGCGCGACCAGCTGTTGGCGCACCCGCACGCACCGGACGCGTTCGCACAGGTCTCGGCCTTCGCGAGCCTGCACATCGGGGTGACCACCGTGATCACCCTGCTGGCGTCGTACCTCGGCTTCACCCGCGCTGCCCGGGTGCTTTGGGTCTTCCTGGCCCTGACCTGTGTCGCGACCGTCTACCTCGGCTGGCACTTCGTCGTCGACGACATCGCCGGGCTGGTCATCGGCTGGGCAGCCGTCTGGCTGGGGATCCGGACCACTGGGGGCCAGCGGCTAGCGGCGCGGCATCGTGACCACGAAGGCAGCACCCACGGCAGCGTCGTCGAGCCTGATGTCCCCGCCGAAGGAACGCGCGACCCGGCGGGCGATCCCCAGGCCTAGACCCGCCCCACCGGTCCCGTGGGTGGCCCCGGGCTGGAACAGGTGCTGCCGCATCGCCTCGGTCACACCGGCGCCGTCGTCGGCCACGACCAGCTCGACGTGGTCCGGGTGATCGGTTGCCGTGAACGTGACTCGCTCCCGGGCATGGCGGATCGCGTTGTCGACCAGTGGGGCGACAGCTCGCATGACCAGCTCGCGCGGCGCGGCGATTCGGGCCGACGAGTCCCCGGTCCGGTCATCGACGGCCACGCGACCCTCGGTCGGACCCAGCAGACCGGGCATGACGTCGGCGAGCGTGCAGGTCTGCTCATGAGCGGCACCCGGACCTTCTCGCGCGATGTCCAGCAGGGTCCTGATCACCGCACCCATCTCGCGCGCGGCCTGCGCCACCTCCTCGAAGTCCTCGCGGTCCTCGGGGTCCTTCACCCCTCGCATGAGGGCAAGACCGGCGGAGCCCTGGATGTTCGTCAGCGGTGTGCGGAGCTCGTGCGCGAGCTCGGCGGTGAGCCGCTGCTCGGCAAGGATGGCGGAGGCGACCCGGTCGAGGAGCAGGTCGAGGGTGTTTCCCAAGGACGCCAGCTCGTTGGTCGGAGGCCCCAGTGCGAAGCGGTGGGTGAGGTCGAGCTCGCTCCATTCCGAAGCACGTTGCGCCATCTGGGTCACCGGTTCGAGCGCCTGCCGGGTCACGCGGAGGGCCATGAGTGCCGTGAAGGCGATGACCAGTACGCCGATGCCGCCGGTCGCGAGGAGGGCGTAGGACTCCGAGCGTTCGTAGGGTGTCGTCTCCTGGCTGACGACGATGACCCCACTGTCACCGCTCGGCGTGGTGAAGGGAACTCCGAGCAGCTGTTCCTCGTCGTGCGGACCGGTCTTGGTGCGCTGGCTGGTCGTCTTGCGCAGGTCGTGGGCAGCGTCTCGGACATCGCGTTCGACCGACCCAGCGATCAGGTCGCCGTTGCTGTCGAAGACCACCATGCCGGGTTCGAGTGCGTCGGGCGGCACGGTCAGCCGGTCGGTGGACGCCTGGTTGATGACGGTGATCATCGCCCCGGCCCGGTCGCTCAGGACGGTGTTGATGTCGTTCTGTGCGGTGCGGGAGAGGAGGAGCTGGAGCCCCAGTCCGACCAGGAGCATGGCAGCGGTCATCAGGGCCACGGTGGACAGGACGATCTTGCCCCGGAAGGACCGCGGGGTGAACCGGCGCATTCCCGCCAGATCTGAGGCCGGCTCCGCAACGTCGTCGGCCGGCGGGACTGAGTCACTCATCAGCGCAAGGTGTAGCCGACGCCACGCACGGTGCTGAGCTCCTGAGGCGCCTCGACATCCCGCAGCTTCTTCCGGATGCGCCGGACATAGGAGTCGATGGAGTTGTCGCTCACGTAACCGCCGCTGGGCCACGCGGCTGCGGCGATGGTCCGACGCCGCACGACTTCGCCAGGCCGCGACGTGATGGCCGCGAGCATCCGGAACTCGGTCGGGGTGAGCATCACCTCGCGGCCGTTGCACGTCATCGAGTGTCGAGCCGGGTCGAGCGCGAGCTCGGTCCGGTCGGTTGAAGACGCCGAGGCTCCGCGCCTGGCCAGCACCTCGACGCGGGCCACCAGCTCGAGCGGGTCGAACGGCTTGGGCAGGTAGTCGTCGGCTCCGGCACTGAAGCCGGACAGCTTGTCGTGCACCGCTCCGAGTGCGGTCAGGAACATGACGGGTGCCAGCTGCCCGTTGGACCGCAGAGCCTGACAGACATCTCGACCGTCGGCGTCGGGCAGCCCGATGTCCAGGATGAGGACGTCGATGGTGTCGTCGGCTCCGAACAGCCTGACCGCCTCGCCTCCGTTGTGCGCGATGACGGTGTCGTGGCCCGCGAGCTGCATCGACTTGATCACGACGCGGCGGATTGCCGGGTCGTCCTCGCACAGGCCGACTCGGGCCATCTTCAACACCTCGAAATCCGTTGCGACGCGTGGACGGCTCCACGGTGCGTGACGCGACCTGACGGAAACCTGACAAGCCTGACAACGCTGCCATCTTGCCGCTTGTCAGGCGGGTATCAGACCTGGCGCAGGAATCTTCAGTCATGAACGCAGAGATCGTCGTCGTGTCGGGCAGCTACGGGGCCGGGCACGACGCCGTGGCTGACGCACTCAGCCAACAGCTGCGGTCGAGGGGCCACGTGGTCCGCCGGCTCGACGTCGCCGAGGAGCTGCCGTGGCGGATCGGCGTGCTGCTCCGGTGGCTGTACTTCATCCAGCTGCGGTTCCTGCCCGGCAGCTGGGGCACGACGCTGCGGTGCCTCGAGCGCGAGGGGTGGGCGTTCCACGCCGTACGCCGCGGGCTCGGGCTGCTTGGACGTCGACTGGCCCGAGAGGTCGCCGATGCCGGGCTGGTGGTGTCCACCCACCCCTTCGCGAGCCAAGCGCTGGGAGAGGCCCGGGCCCGCGGCGTGATCGACACTCCGGTGGTCACCTACCTCACCGACGCTTCGGTGCACCGGCTCTGGGTGCACCCGGCCGTCGAGCTGCACCTCGCCATTCACGAGGTGACGGCGTGCCAGGCGCGCAACCTGGACGGCACGGCGATGGTGGTGCGACCGGTGGTCGCGAGCTCCGCGGGAGTGATCCCTGCTGGTTGGCTGCCGCCGTGGCCGCTGGACCGGCCCGCGGCACTGGTCGTGGGCGGCTCCTGCGGGGTGGGTGAGCTCGAGGCGAGCGCACTCGACGTCCTGGCCACTGGTCTCATGACGCCGGTCGTGGCGTGCGGGACCAACGACCGGTTGAGAGAGCACCTCCGGTCGATCCCGGGTGTGGTCGCCCTCGGTTGGCGCGATGACATGACCGCGCTGGTCGCGGCCGCCTCCTGCGTCCTGCAGAACGCCGGCGGCATGACCTCGCTCGAGTCGCTGGCAGCAGGGACGCCGACCCTCACCTACCGTCCCATCCCTGGCCACGGGACCACCAACGCAGCGGCACTCGACGCCGCAGGACTGGTGCCGTGGATCCCGGACGCGAGCCTGCTCGAGATCGCCCTGACCCGCGTGCTCGTCTCCCCCGGGTCGTTCGCGCTGCCGGAGGACGCACCGACGGCCCTCGACGTCCTGTCTCGTCACCTCCGGGTCGAGCCGCGACCGGTGCTGGTTGCGGCATGAGCAGCCGGGTCACGGCCCTGGCCCTGGCGACGGGCTTCGGGGTGGCCGCCGCCCCGTCGCTGATCTCGCTCGGCCCGGTCCGCTCGGCCCTCACGCCTGCGCTCGCCCGGGCCGAGCTGTCCGGACTCTCGGACCGTCGGCACGTCGCCCTGACCTTCGACGACGGGCCCGACGTGGTCTCCACGCCCAGCTTCCTCCGCCTGCTCGACGGACTCGGTGTCACCGCCACCTTCTTCGTCCTGGGTCGCCACCTGGAAGATCGTGGGCTGCTCCGTGAGATGGCCGCGGCCGGGCACGGGATCGGCGTGCACGGCTGGGACCACCGCCCGGTGCCGCTGCACGGACCCATGGCCCTGCGCGACGGCCTGGTGCGCACCCGCGACATCGTCGAGGATGCGGTCGGCGCTGCGGTCCGGTGGTACCGGCCGCCGTACGGTCTGGTCACCACGGTTGCGTGGTGGGCGGCCGTCCGAGCCGGACTGCGCACCGTCCTGTGGTCGGCCTGGGGACGGGACTGGGAACGCCGGGCCACTCCCGCGTCGGTGACCGAACTGGTCACCGCACAGCTCCGGCCCGGCGGCACCGTGCTGCTCCACGACTCCGACCGCACGTCGGCACCCGGCTCCTGGCGGACCACGCTGGTGGCCACCGAGCGGCTGGTGGTCCAGTGGCGGAACGACGGGCTCGAGGTCGGAGGGCTCGACTCGCACTGGTCGGGACCGGTGACGCCCGCGACATGACCAGCAGCATGACCCGCCGGGTCACCTGGCTCGTCGCCGCCGCCGCGGCGCTGGCTTGGACACCCTTCGTCGCCGCTCCGCTGAGCCCGGACGAGGGCGGGTTCCTCCTGGTCGCCTCCCAGTGGCGACCGGGCAGCTCCTTGTACGGGCACTACTGGGTGGACCGGCCCCCATTGCTCATCTCGATCTTCGACCTCGCCGACCACGCGGGCGGCGCCGTCGGGCTGCGGCTGATCGGGATCGCCGCCGTCGTCGCCTCGGTCCTGCTCGCTGACCGGCTTGCGCGCCTGGCCACCGGCCGGTGGACGGTCGTGCCCGCCATCGTGGCCGCGGCGTTTCTCGCCACGCCACTCTTCGGCACCGGCATGGTCAACGGCGAGCTGCTGGCCGTCCCGCTCGTGCTGGCCGGCATCTTGGCACTGGTCCGGGCCTGGACCTCGACCGGCCGACCGTCGTACGTCTGGGCCGCGGTTGCCGGCGTGGCCGCGGCCGCCGCCCCCCTGATCAAGCAGAACGTCGTCGACGTCCTCGTCGTGGCTGGCGTGCTGGTGCTGCAAGGTCTCCGCTCCGCTGAGCGGAGGCGCACCCTGTGGCTCGCGCTCACCGTCTCGGCCGGAGCGGCCCTGGCCACCGCAGCGTGCCTCCTGCTGGCGGAGACGCGAGGCACCGAGCCGACCTCGCTCTGGAACGCGCTCGTCACCTTCCGAGGGGAGGCGACCGCGGTCATCCAGAGCTCGTCCTCCAGCAGCACTTCGGCCCGGTTCGTCGAGCTGCTCGCTGCGGCCGCACTCAGCGCAGCACCCTTGCTGCTCACGGTCATGCTGCTCCGGCTCCGCCGCAAGGCGTTGACCGACCGAGCACCTGACCTTCGCTACCCGGCCCTCATGCTGCTGCTGTGGGAGGTGGTCGCGGTCGGTGCCGGCGGAAGCTACTGGCTGCACTACCTGATCGGCCTGGTCCCCGGACTCGTCCTGGTCTCGGTCGCTGCCGCGCAACGCCCGCCGCGGCTGCGTCGCTGGACCGTCGCGGTGGTCGCCCTCACCTGCCTCTCGGCCGGGATCGCCACGGTCACGGCGGCCTTCAACGTCCCGCCGTACTCCTCAGACGCCGCCGTGGCGGCGTACCTGCGCGCTCACGACACGCCGCGCGACACCATGGTGGTCGGGTTCGGCCACCCCAACATCGTCTGGGACTCGGGGATGCGCAGCCCCTACCCCCTGCTCTGGAGCCTCGAGGTGCGCGTCCGTGACCCGCAGCTGCACCAGCTCACCCACGTCATGTCCGGTCCGCACGCGCCGACCTGGATCGTGGTCAACGGCTCCTCGCTCGCCACCTGGGGCGTCGACCCGACCTCCGCCGAGGCCGTGCTCGACCAGCGCTACCGGCCGGCCACCACGATCGGCGACTACGTGATCTGGAAGCTGGTGGACGGAGCACCCGGTGTCAGGTGAACATCAGGGACCCCTCCCTACCTTCGCGTCATGCATGACGACCTCGGGGCGCCCTTCTCGGCTGGGGGGATGCTGACCGCGGGCCACGCTCTGGGCGGAGTTCCGCTCGAGGCCGCAAGACACCCCGGCCAGCAAGCTGGCCGGGGTGCCGCAATGACGATGCCGGAGCGTTACTTGGTGTCCGAGGCGTCCTGGTGTCCCGGCTCGTTGGGATTGGCATCGGGACCGGTGTCGGTGGCGTCGTCGTTCGTCTCGCCGTCCGACTGGTCGTCGGCTGTCTCAGTGTCGCCGGTGCCCTGGGTGTCGGTCGCGTCCTGGTGGCCGGGCTCGTTCGGGTTCGCGTCCGGGCCGGTGTCGGTGGCGTTGTCGTTGGTTTCGCCGTCCGACTGGTCGTCGGCGGTCTCGCCCGCCTCGTTCGCCTGGTTGGCGCCGGTCTCCTGCGCGTCGGGCACCTCGCCGTCACCGTCCGACTTCTGGGTCGTCTGCGAGCCGGATCCCGAACCTGAGCCGGGGTCGGCCTGCGCCGTGACGACGCCCCCGATCCCCAGCGCCCCGATGATCGAAGCTGCCGCAATGACCGCCGCGTTGCGCCGGAGCCTGCTGGTGAAGTTGAGCTTCATCGAACCTCCTGTGTTGGTGGGTGTAACACCACCAAGGTCCCCGTTGGGCACTGTGGGTTCGCTGAGAGAGCCTGAGACCCTCCACAGGAGGGCTGCCTGATGCGGGTGCTCCTGGTCGAGGACGCGGAGACCATGGCCCGAGCCGTCAAGCGCGGTCTGGACGCCGAAGGGCTGTTGACAGACGTGGTCGGCAACGGCCGGGCGGGGCTCGACGCCGCCTTGTCAGGCAGCTACGACGCAGTCGTGCTCGACATCATGCTGCCGGGGATGAACGGGTACGACGTGTGCCGACAGATGCGCGCAGCAGACCTCTGGACCCCGGTCCTCATGCTCAGTGCGAAGGACGGCGACTACGACCAGGTCGACGCCTTCGACCTCGGCGCCGACGACTACCTGGTCAAACCGTTCTCGTTCCCGCTGCTCGTCGCCAGGCTTCGTGCGCTCATCCGGCGCGGCGGCATCGTTCGTCCCCCGGAACTGGCCGCCGGTGACCTCCTCCTCGATCCGGCCACGATGCGAGTGCGTCGAGGAAGCACGGAGATTGCTCTCACTCCTCGCGAGTTCGGTCTCCTGCACCACCTGATGCGGCACAAGGGCATGGTCGTCTCGAAGCTCGACATCCTCCAGAACGTCTGGGACTCCCAGCACGACGGCAGTGACGCCGGCGAGAACGCCGTCGAGGTCTACGTCGGCTACCTGCGACGCAAGGTCGACACACCCTTCGGCCGCAACGCCATCCAGACGGTTCGGGGCGCCGGCTACCGCGTGGCCGCCGACGGCGGCTGACGCCATGCGGTTCCGGTTGTCGGTGCGGGCCAGAACCACGATTGCGGCGGTCGGAGTCCTGCTCCCGGTCCTGGCCGTGGCCGGCGCGGCGGGAGTGCTGTTCCAGCGCGACGACCTCGCGTCGGGGGTCAGCGCGCTCGCCGAGGCCCAGGCCCGCGGGCTGGCCCGAGACGTGGTCGAGGGCTCGGTCTCGTCATCACTGGGCGGTCAGGAGGACGTCGTCCAGGTGGTGTCGCTGGCCGACGGGAGCGTCGTGGCCTCGAGCCCGGGCGCTCAGGGCGACGCGCTGCTGCCTCCCCCGCCAGGATCGGCACCCGTCCACAGTCGCGTCACCGAGGCCATCTCCGGTGAGCCCGACCAGTACACGGCCGTGGCCCTGAGAGCCGGTGACGGCTCGTCGTACGTCGTCGTGGCGCGCAGCCTTGAGTCGGTCGATGCTGCGACGGCTTCGACGACCGGCCTCCTCGTCGTCGGTGGGCTGCTCGTCCTGGTCACCGTCGCAAGCCTCACCTGGGTGGCGACGGGACGCGCGCTGTCCCCGGTCGAGGCGATGCGTCGACGAGCGGCGTCGATCTCGGCAGACGCACTCGGGAGCAGGCTGCCCGTGCCCGCCTCGGATGACGAGGTGGCCAGGTTGGCAACCACCTTGAACGACCTGCTGGAGCGGATCGACCTCGCCAACCAGACGCAGCGCCGCTTCGTGGCCGATGCCTCCCATGAGCTGCGCAGTCCGGTCGCCACCATGCGAGCGCTGTTGGAGTCCGACAGGATTGCCGCGCATCCAGGTGGGCACGAAGGCCTGTCCTCCGAGGTGTTGGACGAGGCATCGCGGCTCTCGGCCCTTGTCGACGACTTGCTGGTCCTGGCCCGTGGCGACGCTCAGCTGCCGACCGAGCACCGGCGGGTCGATCTGTCCACATTGCTCCGCCGAGAGATCAGGCGGCCTCGACGTGTCCCGGTTTCTGCCGCCGTGCCCGACGGTCTGATCGTCACTGGAGACCCGGGCCTGTTGTCCGGCGCGGTGCGCAACCTGCTCGACAACGCCGAGCGCTTCGCGAAGCAAGGCATCTCCGTCGCGGCGTACCGCGCCGGCGTCGACGTCCTGCTCGAGGTGGCCGACGACGGGCCTGGGGTGCCGCCCGAGGACCGGGAGCGGATCTTCGAGCGGTTCGCGCGGCTCGACGGCAGTCGGTCGCGGGTCAAGGGTGGCACCGGCCTGGGGCTGGCCATCGTGCGACAGGTGGTGCAGGAGCATGCCGGGACCATTCGGGTAGAGCCGGCAACGCCAGATGCGCTTCCGCCGGGCGCGCGCTTCGTCGTCGCGCTGCCGTCCGCGTGACCTCTGACGGGCTACTCGACGCAGAGCGTGCCGCGAGGCACGGCGTACGGCGCCTGGATGCGGTAGGTGCCGGGCTGCGTCGCCTCGAGCACGACCCAAGCCACGTGTCGTGACCGCTTTGCCGGCAGCGGTTTCAAGCAGGAGCCATCGAGGTCCGCGCCGTCGATGCGCCGGCCGTTCTCGTCCACGATGCTCAGCCAGGGCGACCACGCGATGCGCAGCACCGTCGAGCCGGCCACGGGCATCTGCACGGTGACACCGGCAGAGTCCCAGCTCACCAGCACCGCCGGCGCGGTGATCATGGGTGCAGGATCGATGACTTCGTAGAGGGTCCACGTCGAGTCCGACCAGACGCGCTGCAGGAACGGCAGACCCGCGCGCACCAGCTTTCGCTCGCGCAGGGCGGCGTAGTCCGGTGTCGAGGCCGGCAGCACGACGAACCGCACGGCCCAGTCGCGGAGCCACTTCTGGTACTGGCTCGCGCTGAACGGGCGCTCGTCCCGGTAGAACATCGGGTTGCGGGCCACGTCCGCCTGTCGGTTCCATCCGCGCGCCAGGTTCACGTACGGCGCGAGGGCGCTGGCCTCGCCATGGTTCTTGCTCGGCACCACCTCGACCCGTCCCTGGTTCGCGCCGCGGGCATCGAGCTGCGCCACGAGCGGCTGGACATCGGCGTCGAGCACCGACGCGGATGCGGAGCCCAGGACGTCCTGGCCCGCGATCACGGCCTGCCACGCCGTCGAGGTCAGGATGGCGGTCACCAGCAGCAGCCCACCGACCGGTCGGCCGAAGCGCCTCGCCGCGGGCGAGGTCCACCAGGCCCCCGAGGCCGCGGCCACCAGCGTCACACCCCCGAAGAGCAGCGAGAGCCTCGTGACGTTCGTGCCGATCGGGGTCGGCAGCGCCCAGACGAGCAGCACGGTCCCGGCGTAGACCGACGCCAGCATCCGTCCCAGCCGCCACCCACGTGGCAGCAGGAACCAGCAGGCACAGGCCAACAGCAGCGGCGCCAGGGCGGTGCGCCACGAGAAGGGCTGAATGCCGAAGAACGGGAACAGGACTGCGGTGCCCAGCACGATCGCGACGGGTAGGACTCCGACCGCCAGGGAAGCTCGCCGACGACCGACCAGCCACAACGCCGCGGCCACCAGCCCCAGGAAGAGTCCGGCCACCGGGCTCGCCGCAGTCGCGAGTCCCGCGAGCAGGCAGGCGAGGACACCTCGACCCCACAGCTCGAAGCGACCCTGGCGACCTCGCGGCCAGGCGAACACCACGGCCATCGCTCCCAGCCCGAGAGCCAGCCCCAACCCGAAGGTGACCCGCCCGGACACGGCGTTCCCGGTCAGGGCGACGGCGGCGTACAGCCCCGCCCAGCCGGGGTGTGCCACCCGAGGGAGTCGACTGAGGAGAATGGTGACCAGCGCCGCGGAGACCGTGCCGACCACCAGCATGGTGGTCCGGACCCCGAGCACGCTCATGACGTACGGAGAGATGAGGCTGTACGACGCTGGGTGCATCCCGCCGTACCACGCGAAGTCGTAGGCGCTCGTGGGGTGAGCGAGCGCGAAGCCCGTCCACGCGTCCTGGGCCGCCAGGTCCCCTCCGGTGCCGGCGAGGAACCGGAACCACAGCAGGTGCAGGACCAACGCGCATCCGGTCACGACCAGGACGACGCGCGCCTGCGGACGCGACCGCAGGCCCATCGGGCCCCCGGCCGGCCGCACTCCCGTGGCTGACCACGCGGTAGGTGACCACGCAGTGAGGAGCCTCGGCCCGAAGGGCATGGTCAGGACCTTTCCACAGTGCGTGCGCACCTAGCCTGCCACCCCGGACCTGAGCGCAACCTGACGACAGGCGCCAACGACTCCGACCGTGCGCTGAACGCGGGTTGATCGGGCGTCAGCTCAGCCGAGCCGTTTCAGGGCGGTGACGTGGCCGGGTTCGAGCTCGTCGAGGGTACGGACGCCGAGCAGCCGCATGGTGCGCTCGATCTGTCCCTGGAGGATCTCGATGGCCCGGTCCACGCCGGGGCGGCCGCCGGCCATCAGGCCGTAGAGGTAGGCGCGGCCGACCAGGGTGAACCGGGCGCCGTGCGCGATCGCGGCCACGATGTCCTGGCCGGACATGATCCCGGTGTCCAGGTGCACCTCCAGGTCCGAGCCGACCTCTTTGACGACCTCGGGGAGCAGGTGGAACGGCACCGGCGCCCGGTCCAGCTGCCGCCCG
>JAWWPK010000265.1:0-2896 GCA_033854925.1 Nocardioidaceae bacterium
CCAGCCTGGTCCCGTCGTCCCCCGGAGTGATCTGCACGGTCACCGTGGTCGGCCCGTCGTCGTCGTGCTCCCAGTCGAAGGTGAAGACCAGCCGTGTCGGCGGCTCGACCTCGACGTAGCTGCCGCCCACCACCCACTCGCCCATCACGACCCGCCACGCGCCACCCGCCCGCACGTCGAGGTCGCAGCTGGTCGCCATGTCGGGATTGGGACAGAACCACCGGGCCATCAGGTCCGGGTCGGTGAAGTAGGCGTAGACGCGCTCCGGCGTCGCGGCGTAGGTCCGGTCCAGGGTGAAGCCGAGGTCGGAGACGGTCATGGGAGATCCCTTTCGAGAGAGTTGCCGAGCCGGTCGAGTGCCGCGTTCCAGAACGTGCGCCGGTCGCCGAGCCAGCCCTCGAGCTCGGCCAGCGGCTCGGGCCGCAGCCGGCAGGTGACCACCCGCCCGTGCTTGTGTCGCTCCAGCCAGCCGGCGCCCTCCAGGACGCCGACGTGCTTGCGGATCGCGGTCAGCGTCATGTCGTACGGCGCCGCGAGCTCGGACAGACTGGCGGGCCCCTGCGCGAGCCGCTCGACCAGGGCGGCCCGGGTCGGGTCGCCGAGGGCGGCGCAGAGCACGGCGACGGTCACGGCAACAGTGAACCATTTGGTTCAGTGTTTGGGCAAGCAATGACTCGGGACGAGCGGGGGAGCGCCCTGATCGAGCTGACCTGGCTCGGCGTGCTGCTCCTGATCCCGATGCTGTGGATCGTGCTCAGCGTCTTCGACGTTCAGCGGGGTGCCTTCGGTGTGAGCAGCGCGGCGCGCGCGGCCGGTCGCGCCTACGCGCTGGCGCCGAACGACGCGCTGGGGCAGGCGCGCGCCGAGCAGGCGGCCCGGCAGGCGCTGGCCGACCAGGGGCTGCGAGGCGTGCCGCTCACCGTGACCGTCACCTGCACGCCGTACCCCCACGACTGCCACCAGGGCACCTCGGTGGTCACGGTCCGGGTCGCCACCCGGGTCGACCTCCCGCTGCTGCCGGACGTGCGCGGCGGCCGGGCGCCGAGCTTCGCCCTCGACGCGTCGAACACGGTCCCGATCGGCCAGTACCAGGAGGTCGACGATGCACAGCAGGGATGAGCGCGGCCAGGCGTCCGTGCTCATCGTCGGCTTCGCGGTCGTGCTCGCCATGGTCGTCGCCCTCGTCGTCGACACCTCGGCGGCCTACCTCCAGCGCCAGGGGCTCGACACCCTCGCCGACGGCGCCGCCCTGCGCGGCGCCGACCTCGGCGCGACGGGCGAGGACGTCTACCAGGGCGGCGTCCCCCAGGACACGCTCGCCCTCACCCCGGCCCAGGCGCGGGCCGCGGTCGGCGCCTACCTGCGCGACTCCGGCGCGTTCGCCCGCTACCCCGGCCTGTCGTACGCCGTGCGGGTCGCCGGTGACCGCGTCGAGGTCAGCCTGCACGCACCGCTCGACCTGCCGCTGTCGATCCCCGGGTCGCAGGAGCGTGCGAGCATCGGCGCTGAGGGCTCGGCAGTGGTCGGGGTGGACGACTAGCGTCGACGGATGGACCACGAGCAGTTCAGCGTCGCGACGTTCAACCTCTACAACTTCCAGCTGCCCGGGCTGCACATGAACCCGTTCCAGAAGCCGTGGACCAAGGACGAGTTCAACCACAAGGTCTCGTGGGTGGCGCGGATGCTGGACACGATCGACGCCGACATCGTCGGCCTCCAGGAGCTCTGGAACGCAGAGGCGATGGAGACCGTGCTGGCGCGGCAGGCGCTCGCGGGCAAGTACGACCTGCTGGCGACGCCGGCGACGGGCTCGAAGATCGTGTGCGCCGCCCTGGTCCGCAAGGGGCTGCTCCGTGGCACGCCGACGTGGGTCTCGGCGTTCCCCGAGGCAGTGAGGCTCGAGTCCTCCGACGACATGGACCCCCAGGCACCCGCCATCTCGGTGCACATCCCCGGGTTCTCCCGTCCGGTGCTCAACTTCCAGGTCGCGCTGCGGGACGCGCCGCCGCTGATCGAGGTCTTCGTGACGCACCTGAAGTCCAAGCTGCCGACCCAGATCAACAGCGAGCCGTGGTACGACGCCGACCCCGAGACCTACCGCGACCACCGCAACGCCCTCGGCGGCGCGATCTCGACGATCCGTCGTACGGCGGAGGCCACCGCGCTCCGCGTGCTGATGACCGAGGTGATGAAGGGCACCGAGACGCCGGTGCTGGTGCTCGGCGACCTCAACGACGGCAAGGACAGCAACACCATCAACATCCTCACCGAGCAGCCCGCCTACCTGGTGGGCGAGTCCCAGGGCGGCGCCGACATCGGGCTCTACACCGCGCAGACCCTGCAGGAGTACCGCGACACCCGCGACGTCTACTACACCCACGTCCACCAGGACCTGCGCGAGTCGCTCGACCACGTCCTGGTCAGCGAGCAGTTCTACGACCACAGCCGGCGCCGCAAGTGGCTCTTCGACGGGCTCACCATCAACAACGACCACCTCAACGACGAGGACCACCGCGCGACCGGCACCGGTGACCACGGCGTGGTGCGCGTTTCGTTCAGGTGGAAGCCCTTCGCGACCTGACCTCCTAGCCTGAGGGCATGCTTCGCCGCCTCGCCGTCCTGCTCAGCACCGTCGCGGTCCTCGTCGGCACCGCCGGGACACCCGCGGAGGCCCGCACACCTGAGGGCAAGTACGCCCAGCAGGCCTTCACCGCGACCAACGCCAACCGCGAGCACAACGGGCTCAAGGCGCTGAAGGCCAGCGACTGCCTCCAGCACGCCGCGGTCCGGCAGGCCAAGGCGATGGCGCGGCAGGAGGAGCTCTTCCACCAGGACCTCGGCCGGGTGATGAAGGACTGCAAGCTCAACACCGCCGGCGAGAACGTCGCCTACGGCT
>JAWWPK010000266.1:0-5759 GCA_033854925.1 Nocardioidaceae bacterium
CAACCCGCACGTGCAGGCCCGCGGTGACGCCCGCGAGCAGCCACGAGTTGCCCATGTTGTTGGCGGCATCGCCGATGTAGGTCACCGTCAGCCCGGCCAGCTCGCCGAGGTGCTCGCGCACGGTGAGCAGGTCGGCGAGAAGCTGGCAGGGGTGGAACTCGTCGGTCAGCGCGTTGACGACCGGGACGCCGGCGTGCTCCGCCATCAGCTCGAGGTCGGACTGCGCGAAGGTGCGCCAGACGATCGTGGCGACCTGCCGGCCCAGCACCCGCGCGACGTCCTCGACGGACTCGCGGACCCCGATGCCGGCCAGCTTGCCGTCGACCAGCATCGGGTTGCCGCCGAGCTCGGCGATGGCCGCACCGAACGACACCTGGGTGCGCAGCGTCGGCTTGTCGAAGATCATCGCCACCGACTGCGGCCCGGCGTAGGGACGCGCGTCGTACGGCGCCCCCTTGAGCGTGGCCGCGAGGTCCAGCACGTCGGCCTGCTCGGCCGGGCTGAGGTCGTCGTCGGCCAGGAAGTGTCTGGTCACGTGATGCTCCGATCGAGGATGGCTGGCCACGCGTCGAGGAACGCCGCCGCGTCGGTCTCGGTGAGCACCAGCGGTGGCGCGAGCCGGATCCGGGCCGGTGTCGGGTTGTTGATGATGAAACCCGCCTCGAGGGCGGCCGCGAAGACCTCGGCGGACCTCTCCTCGGCCAGGTCGAGGCCGATCAGCAGCCCTTCGCCGCGGACCTCGGTGACGCGTCGGTCGGCGGCCAGGCCGTCGCGCAGCTTCTGGCCGAGGACGGTGACGTGCTCGAGCAGCCCCTCGGCCTCGATGGTGCCGATCACCGCGAGCGCGGCGGCGCAGGCGACGGGGTTGCCGCCGAACGTGGTGCCGTGGTTGCCGGGCTGGAGCAGCTCGCCGGCCGCGCCGAGCCCGATGCAGGCGCCGATGGGGAAGCCGCCGGCCAGCCCCTTGGCGACGGTCACGAGGTCGGGTCGTACACCGGCGGAGTGGTGGGCGAACCAGCGGCCGGTCCGGCCCATGCCGGTCTGGATCTCGTCGAGCCAGAGCAGCGCGCCGTGCTCGTCGGCGATCCGCCGCGCGGCCGCGAGGTAGTCCTCCGGGGGCACCTCGACCCCGGCCTCGCCCTGGAGCGGCTCGAGGAGGATCGCCGCGGTCCGGTCGGTCACCGCCTCCGCGAGCGCCTGCTCGTCGCCGTACGGCACGAAGGTGACCTCGCCGGGCAGCGGCTCGAACGGCTCGCGGTACGCCGCCTTGGACGTCAGCGCCAGAGCGCCCATGGTGCGGCCGTGGAAGCCGCCCTCGGCCACGACGACGTGGGTGCGGCCGGTGCGCCGGGTCAGCTTGAACGCCGCCTCGTTGGCCTCGGCTCCGGAGTTGGTGAAGAACACCTTGCCTTCGCCAGCATCGAGCAGCGACAGCAGCTTCTCGGCGAGATCCATCTGAGGCTCGCTGGCGAAGAAGTTGGAGATGTGCCCGAGCGTCTGGAGCTGCTCGGTGACCGCGGAGACCAGGGCGGGGTGCGCGTGGCCCAGCGCGTTGACCGCGATGCCGCCGAGGAGGTCGACGTACTCCTTGCCGTCGGCGTCCCAGACGTGCGCGCCCTCGCCGCGGACCAAAATCAGCTTGGGCGGGCCGAAGGTGTTCATCAGGCTGGCCGCGTAGCGGTCGGCATGGCTGGTCATGAGGCCGTCTCCTGCGCCGCCCGCGCCTTCCGGGTCTTGGTTTCCACGTCGGGGAGCACCTGGGTGCCGACCCCCTCCTTGGTGAACAGCTCGAGCAGCACCGCGTGCGGCTCCCGGCCGTCGACGACGGTGGCCCGCGAGACGCCCGACTGGACGGCGTCGAGGCAGGCCTTCATCTTCGGGACCATCCCGCTCTCGAGCGTCGGGAGGATCTCCGCGAGCGACTCGGGGCTGATCTCACCGATCACGTCCTCGGAATTTGGCCAGTCGAGGAAGAGCCCCTCGACGTCGGTCAGCACGAGCAGCTTCTCCGCCTCCAGTGCAACGGCGAGTGCGGCCGCGGCCGAGTCGGCGTTGACGTTGTGCACCGTGCCGTGGACGTCGGGCGCGACGCTGGAGACGACCGGGATCCGGCCGGCCTCGATGATGTCGCGCACCGCCTCGGGACGTACGTCGACCACCTCGCCGACCAGCCCCAGGTCCACCTCCTCGCCGTCGACGACCGTGTTGGTCTGCCTGGCGGTGAACAGGCCGGCGTCCTCGCCGGACAGGCCGACCGCGAGCGGGCCGTGCTCGTTGATCAGCCCGACCAGCTCGCGCTGCACCTGGCCGACCAGGACCATCCGGACCACGTCCATCGCTTCCGGCGAGGTGACCCGCAACCCACCGCGGAACTCCGACTCGATGCCGAGCTTGTCGAGCATCCGGGAGATCTGCGGGCCGCCGCCGTGCACGATCACGGGCTTGAAACCGGCGAAGCGCAGGAACGCGATGTCCTCGGCGAAGGCCCGCTTCAGGACGTCGTCCGTCATGGCGTTGCCGCCGTACTTCACCACCACGATCTTGCCGTGGTACTGCTTCAGCCAGGGCAGCGCCGCAGCGAGGACGTCGGCGCGGACGCGCTGGGTGTCGGGATCCGTCACGTTTTTTCGGGGTCCCCGCGGAAGCGCGAGCTCCCGGCGCGAAGCGCCCCCTCCTTGCGGTTTCGTGGGGTGATCATGACGAGTAGGCGCTGTTCTCGTGGACGTAGGCGTGGGTCAGGTCGTTGGTCCAGACGGTGGCCCGCTCGGTGCCGGACTTGAGGTCGATGGTGACCGTCACCTCGCGGGCGGCCAGGTCGACGCCGGCCGGGTCGTCGTGCGGCTCGGACCCCTTGCAGACCCAGACGCCGTTCATGGCGACATCGAGGTCGGCGGGGTCGAACACCGCCTGCGTGGTGCCGATGGAGGCGAGCACCCGGCCCCAGTTGGGGTCCTTGCCGAAGACGGCGGCCTTGAACAGGTTGCTGCGCGCCACGCTCCGGCCGACCTCCACCGCGTCGTCCTCCGAGACGGCGTTGAGGGTGGTGATCGCGATGTCGTGGTCGGCGCCCTCGGCGTCGCGGAGCAGCTGCATCGCGAGGTCGGTGCAGAGCTGGGTCAGCGCGTCGGTGAAGTCCGGCAGCGACGGAGTGATGCCGCTGGCGCCGCTGGCCAGCACGGTGACGGTGTCGTTGGTGGACATGCAGCCGTCGGAGTCGAGCCGGTCGAAGCTCACCCGGGTGGCCGCCCGCAGCGCCACGTCCAGGTCGGCAGCGGGCACGATCGCGTCGGTGGTGATGACCACGAGCATGGTGGCCAGCTGGGGGGCGAGCATCCCGGCGCCCTTGGCCATGCCACCGATCGACCAGCCGCTCCCCTCGACCACCGCCTGCTTGCGCACCGAGTCGGTGGTCATGATCGCCTCGGCCGCAGCCTGCCCGCCGGAGTCCGACAGCGCGGCGTACGCGTCGTCGACGCCCTGGATCAGTCGGCCACGGTCGTTGGTCAGCCCGATCAGCCCGGTCGAGCAGACCACCACGTCGATGGCGCCGATCGCGAGATGGCCGGCCACCTGCTCGGCGACGGCGTGCGTGGTCTGGAAGCCCTCGGGACCGGTGTAGCAGTTGGCGCCCCCGGAGTTGAGGACGACGGCGCGCACGGTGCCGTCCTTGACGACCTCCTGGCTCCAGAGGACCGGGTTGGCCTTGCAGCGGTTGGCGGTGAAGACGGTCGCGGAGTCGTACGTCGGTCCGTCGTTGACCACCAGGGCGACGTCCTTGCCGCCGCTGTTCTTCAGTCCGGCGACGACGCCGGCGGCGCGGAAGCCGGTGGGGGTGGTGACGCTCATCTCTTCTTCCTGGAGGGCTTGGCGGGGACAGCGGCGGTGACCTCGTGCCCGGCTCGTCGCCACTCCTCGGCGGCCCGGTCGGCGTCGCCGCCAGGGATGAGGATCCAGTCGGTGTCGAAGGTCGAGAGCGTGAAGACGCTGATCTCTGCTGCTGCGAGCGGGGCCAGCAGCTCGGCGAGCACCCCTGTGAGGGCGAAGTCGAGCGGCCCCTCCACCTCGAAGGCGGTGAACGGCCGCTGGTGCACCGACTTGGTCGGCACGCTCCGAGCCGCGCAGACGATCGAGGTCTCGGTGGCCGTCGCGGTGATGGAGAAGAGCGACGAGGACTCCGCCCACTTCGGCACCTCGGTGCCGGGGCCGAGCCGGACGACCGCGAGGGTCTCGGGGTAGCGGCTGAGCTTGAACGACTCGGGCTTCACGGCGCGAGCCCCACGGTGCTGAGCCCGGTGACCTCGTCGAGCCCGAGCGCGAGGTTCATGCACTGGACGGCGGCGCCGGCGGTGCCCTTGGCCAGGTTGTCCACGGCGCCGACGGCGACCAGCCGCCGCGCGTCCTCGTCGACGGTGACCTGGAGGTGGACGGCGTTGCTGCCCGTCACCGACTTGGTCTGGGGCCACTGGCCCTCGGGGAGCAGGTGCACGAACGGCTCGTCGCCGTACGCCTTCTCGTACGCCGCCCGCACGTCGTCCGCGGTCACGCCCTCGAGCAGCTTCGCCGTGCAGGTGGCGAGGATGCCGCGGGACATCGGGACGAGGAGCGGGGTGAAGCTGACCGTGACGGTGCCGTCGACCAGGGCGGAGAGGTTCTGGGTGATCTCTGGGGTGTGCCGGTGCGCGCCGCCGACGCCGTACGCCGAGGCGTTGCCCATGACCTCGCTGCCGAGCAGGTGCGGCTTCGCGGCCTTGCCGGCACCGCTGGTGCCCGAGGCCGCGACCACGACGACGTCGTTCTCCACGAGGCCCTCCCCGATCGCTGGCACCAGGGCGAGGGTGGAGACGGTCGGGTAGCAGCCGGGGACCGCCACCCTCGTGGCCCCGGCCAGCTTGGCCCGCTGGCCGGGCAGCTCGGGGAGGCCGTAGGGCCAGGTCCCGGCATGGCTGCCGCCGTAGAACCGGTCCCACGCCGCCGGGTCCTCGAGCCGGTAGTCGGCGCCGCAGTCGATCACCACGACCCGCTCCCCCAGCTCGGCCGCGATCGGGCCGGACTGGCCGTGCGGGAGGGCCAGGAAGACGACGTCGTGACCGGCCAGGGTCTCCGCGCTGGTCTCCTCCAGGACCCGGTCCGCGAGCGGGACCAGGTGCGGCTGGAGGGTGCCCAGGGCCTCGCCGGCGTTGCTGCCGGCCGTTAGGGTGCCGATGTCGACCTCGGGATGCGCAAGAAGCAGGCGCAGGAGCTCACCGCCGGCGTACCCGCTGGCTCCGGCGACCGCGATCCTGGTGCTCATGCTGCATGACTATACAAACTGCTACATGTTCATGCAATTCGCCGGTAGGTCGTGTCTCCGCCCGGGTCACTCCTCGACCTGGCCGCCCAGCGTCAAGCTGGCGACCAGGTCGCCCGCCTGCAAGCGCACCCGCACCACCGCCCGGGTCACCCAGGCCTCGCGGGCGAGGTCCTCCACGCGCCGTTCGGTGCTGCGCACCACCACGTGGGCGTCCCACTCCGTCTCGACGACGAAACCCGTGAAGTCGCCGAAGTGGTCGTAACCCAGCGAGACGACCTTTCCGGTGACTGTCCTGGTCCACGGCCTGTGGCCGTGATCGTGGCCGTCGCCGTCGTGGCCGTGATCGTGGCCATGGTCGTGGTCGTCGCCGTGCTCGTCGCCGTGCTCGTGGTCGTGGCAGATGCGAACGTGCTCCCAGTCGCCGTCGCCGGTCGGCAGGATCTCCGTCGGGTCACCGCCCATGCCGGCG
>JAWWPK010000267.1:0-6034 GCA_033854925.1 Nocardioidaceae bacterium
CAGACCCAACCCACCCCACCCCACACACAAACCCTGACCCCGGCCGACCGAAGTCGACCGGGGCCAGCGAAGAGCCGAGCGCTCAGCTCAGAGTCAGGAAGCCTTCCCCTGGACCTGGGCCTTCAGGTTGTCGTCCATCGGCCTGCCCGAGCACGCGTACGGCGTGGAGGTTCGGTAGCAGTCGCGGTAGCGGGTGCTGGCGTTGACCAGCGTGACCTCGACCGCGGCGACGCTGGCGCCGTCGAACGGGATCTTCTTGTGGCCGATGCCGTGCCCGCTGATCCGGATGGTCTTGAACGTGAGCGTGCCGCCGGTGCCGTAGATCGCCACGACCGCCCGCGAACCTGCCGACTTCGGGGCCATCTTCAGCAGCAGCTTCAGCTTGGAGGTCCCGGCGCCCGGCACGAACTGGTAGGTCGCACTGGTCAGGTGGTCGAGCTTGGTCTTGAACGACTTGCGCTTCCCGCTGTTGACGCTGGCCTGGCCGCCGAGCCGCTTGACCGGGTAGTTCAGGGCTGTGCCCTCGTTGAAGACCACGTGGGTCGCCCGGGTGGCCGCCGAGTAGTCGGCGAACTGCTCGGCCATCGAGGTGTGACCGACCTGCTTCAGGGCCTTGTTGATGGCCTGCGTGGAGTACATGTCCTTGCGCGGGCCCTTGGAGCTGTCGGCGTTCTTCCATGCCTTCAGGAGCAGGGTTGGCAAAGCGCCGGTCTTGGCCGGGTACTTCTCGATGAGGTAGCGGAAGAAGTTCCACACGCCGTAGTGGAAGACGCCGCCGAACTTGTCGATCGGCTTGCTCGGGTGCGTGATCGGGCTGTCGCGGAGGTACTGGTAGTTGTCGTTGACGTCGTCGTAGAGCTCGTCCTCCATCACCACGGCGGTCGCCTCGAGGAACCAGCCGTCGTCGGCGATGTCGTAGGCGAACTGGGTCGCGTGGTAGTACTCGTGCGCCGCAGTCACCTGCAGGTTCTCCAGCGGGGTGTGCGCGGGGAAGCCGGCGTAGTCGTTGTCGAGCACGCAGTAGGCCCACACGTCGTAGTGGCCGGGCTTGCTGAGCTTCTTCTGGTCGGTGGTGCAGTAGCCGTAGAGGCCCGGCTCCAGCGAGTCGAGGTAGATGTCGATCCGGCCGTCGCCACCCTTGGTGCCGTCGGACTTGGGACGGCGGTAGCCGGAGTTGGCGTAGGTCTCGGAGACGTATTGCAGTGTGGCCAGCGCCTGCTCGACCGTGTAGCCGGTCGGGCTCAGCTCGGCCGGGTCGTAGTGGACCAGGATGTTGGCGTCACCGACCACGGCAGGCTTGCTGGGGCGCTGGGACAGCTTGTCGGCGGCCGCGCGGTCGGCCGGGGACAGCGCGTCCTTCAGGAGGAACAGGCTGCGGAGCGCCAGCGTGGCGTCGGGGCGCTCGGCTGCGGGGGTGTCTGCCGCGAGCGCCTTCGTGGCGCGGGCCAGCGCGTGCTTGGCCCGGACCGCGCGGGTCCAGTGCGCGTTCGCCTTCTTGGAGTGGGTCGCGCCCACCCGCGAGGAGGAGGAGTGGGTGGCCGCCACGGCCGGCGTACTGAGCGTCGTGGCGACGAGCGCGACGACGCTGGTCGCGACGGCGGCGAGCAGCAGCGCGGGTATGCGGCGCGCCCGAGGAGGGTTGGGCATGGGAGCTCCGTGTCTCTGTTGTGGAATCGACGAGGTCCTAGCGACCCTACCGTGAGAGACGGACCGGCAAACGGTTCGGTTGTGCCCGCAAACCAGCCGGACTGGTCCGGGGGCTTCTGCAGCCTGCTAGAGCCGGCGAAGGACGGCCGTGACCTTGCCCAGGATCGTGGCGTGGGTGCCGTCGATCGGCTCGTAGGACGGGTTGTGCGGCAGCAGCCAGACCCGGCCATCCTTGCGCTGGAAGGTCTTCACGGTGGCCTCGCCGTCGATCATGGCGGCCACGATCTCGCCGTTCTCGGCGGTCTGCTCGCGGCGCACCACGACGTAGTCGCCGTCGCAGATCGCCGCGTCGATCATGGACTCGCCGGAGACCTCGAGCATGAACAGCTCGCCGTCGCCGACCAGCTCCTGGGGGAGCGGGAAGATCGTCTCGAGGTTCTGCTCGGCCAGGATGGGGCCACCCGCGGCGATCCGCCCGAGCATCGGGACGTAGGTCGGCTGCGGCACGGCGTCGCCGACGCCCGTCTCGTCGTAAGACGTCTCGTCAGCGGAGCCCACGGCGCGCCGGGCGGCCATCACCTCCGGCAGGAACACCTCGAGCGCGCGGGGCCGGTTGGGGTCGCGGCGCACATAACCCTTCTCCTCGAGGACCTTGAGCTGGTGGGCGACGCTCGAGGAGCTGGTCAGCCCCACCGCCTCGCCGATCTCGCGCATGCTCGGCGGGTAGCCGCGCAGCTCCATGAAGTCGCGGAGGTGCTCCAGGATCCGCTGCTGCCGGGCGGTCAGCCCGGTCGCGTCAGCGGGCCCGTCGGGCAGCTCGGAGACAGTGCCACCGGTGCCGCGACCTGGTCGCGGGGAGTCGCTCGCCATGCAGCGAACCGTAACCGCCTCTCGGCCTCCGAATCAAACATCTGTTCGAACGGGCGTGTCGGACGCCCAGCGTGACGGCCGCCGACGAGCACGGCGGCGCTGAGCAGGACGGCGAGGATCCGCCCCTGGCGTGACTTCATGGGAGCTCCTGACGGGTCGTGGGCTGGCTGTCCCCACTCCACCGCATCTGCGCATCACCTGATCAGGGCGCGACACGCTCGAACACTTGTTCGCGTGGTGCTTGAAATCGTTCGAACAGGTGCTCTATCTTCGTACTCATGTTCGATCGAACGTCTGATCGAGCCGCTGGCCGGCCCCGACTGTCGGTGGGCACGTCTACAACTTGATCCAGGCAGCCAGACCAAAGAGCAACAGATCTCTTCCCCAGGAGTCGACATGACCACGATGACCCTCGACACGCTGTTCGACCACGCAGTGTTCGCCCCGAGTGCGGTGCGCGTGACGCGCCCTCGCACGACCGTGCGGCTCACTCACCGCGGCCGGCTGGTCGTGGTCGTCGCGGCGCTGCTCGTGGCCTTCGCCATCGGCGTCTTCGTCACCGCGGCCGGCTCCGTCGCGACCCAGCGGCCGGGCACTCCTGAGCCCACCAAGATCGTCCAGGTCAGCAGCGGTGACACGCTCTGGGACATCGCCTCCGGCCTGGCCGCGGACGGTGACGTGCGAGCGGTCATGGAGGAGATCAAGCAGCTCAACGCGCTCGACTCCGCCGACCTGCAGGCCGGCCAGCGACTCGTCGTACCCGCTGGCTGAGCCGGCACACAGACTTCGTCAGCCGACTCGACCCCGGCTGACGGGCCGGGGAAGACAGGGGCGGGGCAGGTTCTTCGACAGGACCGTGCTCCGCCCCTGCGGTCCATTTGGAGCACCGAGTCGGGCACGATGGACCCCGTGGCTGGCTACTCCGACACCCCTCTCGTGCGAAAGCTCGGCATCAAGGACGCCCACGTCGTGCTGCTCGACGACGCGCCGGCCGACCTCGACCTGGGCGACATCGGCGGCGCCCATGTGGTGCGCCGGCTTCCGCACACGGCCGACGTGACGCTGACCTTCCACACGTCCTACGACGCCCTGGCGGCGCGGCTGCCGACGCTGTTCGAGCGCACCTCGACCTCCGGCATGGTGTGGGTCTGCTGGCCCAAGCTGGCCGCCCAGAAGGCGCTGGGCCTGACCAGCGACCTCGACGAGAACAAGGTCCGCGACCTCGGCCTCGAGCTCGGGTTCGTCGACGTCAAGGTGGCCGCGATCGACGACACGTGGTCCGGGCTGAAGTTCGTCCGCCGACTGGCAGACCGCTGACCTGCTTGGAGACTCAGTGCCGGTGCGGCTGCTGCACCCGTTGCCGGGTGTCCTCGAGGATCCCGATCCGGCGCAGGAGCAGGGTGCCCAGCCACAGGCACACGAACAGGCAGGCCACGGCGCCGACCGACGCCGCCACGAGGTAGGCCCACTTGCCGGACTCGCCGCCGCGCGCTGACCGTCCGGAGTCGATGGCCAACCACACCAGGAAGGCCCAGGCGGCCAGCGCCGCCACGCATCCGAGGCCCAGGGCGACCAATTTGGGCTGCAGGGAGCGCCTGGGCTTGGCGGCCCGGCGCGCGCCGCCATGCGGCGTCCCGACCGGTGTGCCTGTGCTCCGTGCCACGGCGCCATTGTGACTTCCCTGGAGGAGCCCGCGCTGGAAGGCGCGCTCCCCTATCCTGTGGGGCGTGCCAGACGCGTTGTCGGCGGGGGAAGCGATCGTGCCGCGGGCACCATTGGGGCACCTCTCTCGGCTGGGGCTCGCCCTGGTGGGCGCCTCAAGGATCGACGAGATCGCCTGGAGCCTGCTGACCGACCTTGCCGCCCTGCCGGGCGTGGGCCGGGTCGGGTTCGCGCTGTCGGAGGGTGGCGGCCGGCGGCTGCGGTTCACCTCGAGTGACCGCTCCGACGGCGACAGCGTCAAGTGGTGCCACATCGATGCCTACGACGACGTGCCGCTCACCTCCGTGGTGCGCACCGGCGAAGCGGTGCTCGGAGAGCGCGACTCGCTCGACGCGCGGTTCGACGCCTTCGTGTCGGGGCAGCCCGCCGAGGTCCTGGCCCTGGCCGCGGTCCCCCTGCCGGGCATCGGCTCGCCGATCGGCGGCCTCATCGTCTTCCTCGAGGAGGAGTGGGCGTTCGACGACGCACAGCGCGGGCTGCTCGAGGCGACGGCCCGCCGCGTCGCGGACGCCGTACGCCGGATCCGCGTCGGCGGCCGCGACCTGCACGAGGACCACGACCCGACCGACGGCGACACGGTCTCCGCACGGATCGTCCTCGAGGACGACCCGCGCGCCGCCGGTGTGGCCCGCCGGTTCCTGCGCGAGTTCCTCGAACGCGTCGACGTGTCCGACGAGCTGGCCGCCACCGCCGAGCTCTGCCTCTCCGAGCTGGTCACCAACGCGATCGTCCACGCAGGCGGTCGCTCCGAGCTGCGGGCCATCTTCGACAGCGCGCTCACGGTCTCGGTGCGCGACCGCGGCGGCGACGCGCCCGACGCCGCCCCGGACGACGACCCGGACCCGCTCCGTGTCCACGGCCGCGGCCTGCAGCTGGTCGAGGCGCTGGCGGACCGGTGGGGCTCCGAGCGCGACGCGATCGGCACCAGCGTCTGGTTCTCCCTCGAGCTCGACGCGGAAGCCCGGCGCGCGTCGGGCTAGCGAGCCTCGGTGGGGTACTCACAGGTTGTGGAAGTCCTTCCCGACCTCGTCGGCCCCGACCCGGTGATCGTCTTCTGCGGCCTGGCCGGCGCCGAGAGCAGCAGGACCCGTGACCACTACTACGCATCCCCCGGCAACAACTTCTGGGAGTCCCTCCACCTGTCCGGGCTGAGCCCGCGGCGGCTGCGTCCCCACGAGGACCGCACCATCGTGGAGCTCGGGCTCGGGCTGACCGACCTGGTCGGCCACTGGGACCACGAGGCGAACCGAGGCTGGGTGGAGATCGAGTCGCTGGTGGCCGGCGTCGAGCGCTGGGAGCCGGCGTTCCTCGCCTTCACCGCCAAGGGCACGGCGGCGTACGCCGCGAAGGCGCTGGGGCACCGAGCGCCCGGCCTGGGGCCGGCCTCATGGGGCATCGGACGGTCCGAGGTGTTCGTGCTTCCGGGCACCTCCGGGGCCAACCAGCGCAAGGACTACGACGGCCGTCCGAACCGGCTGGCCTGGTGGTCACAGCTCGCCGACCTGGCTGCTCCCGAGCTGGCCACCCGCTGACCGCGACACGCCGGTTCTACCTGGTCCGGATGGTCGGCGTACCCGCTCTGACCTGCGCAAACGTGTCGCGCGCGATCCAGATCAAAATGACCCGTCGGCAGTCTTGCGCCGCCCCCGATCGCCGCGTACGGTAACCACAACATCTAGTACTTACACAGATGTAGTTATCCACATCTAGTCCCCAACTGATCGTGGATGACCCACAGCTCATCGGTTGTTGTACACAGCAGGAGCTGAGATATCCACACCCCTCGCCGGGGTCT
>JAWWPK010000268.1:0-6568 GCA_033854925.1 Nocardioidaceae bacterium
CCTACGATGCCGCCCATGAGCACCTCGGCGATCACCTCCGACGCGATCAGCTGGAACGCACCGGACGAGGACCACCCGGCCCGCATCGCCTCGATGCGGTCCTATTCCGCGGTGGCCAAGGGAGACCTCGCCGAGTGGCTGACGGTGTACGCCGAGGACGCGGTCCTCGAGGACCCGGTCGGCCCGTCGATGTTCGACGAGCACGGCCAGGGCCACCACGGCCACGCCGGCATCTCGGCGTTCTGGGAGCAGGCCATCGCGCCGATCGCGACGTTCGAGTTCGAGATCACCGACTCGTTCGCCAACCCGGGCGGCAACACCTGCGCCAACATCGGCCGGATCCGCACGGCGTTCGCCGACGGCAGCAGCACCACGACCGACCTGATCATGGTCTACGTCGTCAACGACGACGGCCGGGTCGCCTCGATGAAGGCCTACTGGGAGCCGGACCGCACGATGGCGAGCTTCCAACAGGCTTAGAGCGTGTGTCCCTAGTGCACCCCGTGGCGCTGGGCCCACTCGACCAGCGGCCGGGTGGCGCGCCAGTCCTTGCGGACCAGGTCGAGCAGCTCCGCGGTGTGGATCACCGGCTCGAAGCCGATGGTGCGGCTGGCGAAGATCGACTTGTGCCGCAGCAGCGCGATGCGGGGGTGGTCCTTGTCGTAGCCGCGCGGCGTCGTCTTGAGGACGTCGCCGCCGATCGTGAACTTCTTCCGCTCCAGGCCGCGGATGATCTTCTCGAGCTCTGCGCCGTACGTGTCGTGCGCGACCGCCTCGCGCAGCGCGGCCAGCCGCGGCGCCTCGGCGTGGTAGAAACCGCCGCCGGCGCGTACGCCGCGGGGTGAGACCTCGACGTACCACCCGGTCGCGTCGGCGACCCGCACGAACGCGCCCTGGTGGGTCTTGTAGGGCGTCTTGTCCTTGGCGAACCGAACGTCTCTGTACGGCCGGAAGATCTTGGCGTCGCCGAACTCCTTGCCCAGGGCGTCGCACAAGGCCGTCATCGGCGCCTTCACCGACTCGTCGTAGACCTGCTTGTGCTTCTCCCAGTAGCTCTTCGTGTTGTCGACCTCGAGGTCGTCGTAGAAGTCGAGCGCCGCGACGGGGAACCCGGTGAACTCCACGATCCGACCCTAGAAGGTCACTCCAGCGCGGCCATCACCTGCTCGTCGCCGCCCTCGGAGAGCACGCTGACCACGAGGGCGGCGTCGCCGCAGCGCGGGGCCTCGAGGAAGGACTGGCCCGGCGGTGCCTCGTAGACGATCGCCAGACTGCTGCCGTCCCAGCGCAGCAGGCGGGCCGGGTCGCCCACGACCTGCGGGTCGCGGACGAAGTACGCCGCGCCCGCACACGGGACGAGCGTGCCCGACGTACCGGGGCCCAGGTCGTAGTACCCGTCGCCGGCCCTGGCGAAGAACTCGGCCGCATCGATGTCGTCCTCCTTCGGGACCACCGACCAGATCGCCGCGTCGTCGCCGAGGATGGCGCCCTCCCAGGCCTTGCACTCCGGGACGCCGGGAAAGGGATCGAACTTGTCGTCCGCGACGGTTCCCACGGTGCGGCACGACGGCTTCGCGTCGTCGAAGGCGAGCACCACCGTTCCTGCTTCGGTGACGTGGGCGGCGTTGAAGCCGTGCTTGGCCTCGGCGCACCAGGCGATCGAGGACTCCCTGCTCGCGAGGTCCACGGTGGCCACGCAGTAGCCCGCGTCCGGACCGGCGGTCGCGTGCGCCAGGGTGTCGCCCCCGAGGGCCCAGGTGCCGCCGGAGATGGTCGGTACGTCGGAGTCCTGGTCGATGGTGAACTGCTCGCCCTTGGCGAGATCGGTGACCTCGGCGGTGGCGGGCTTCTTCCCTGCCCGGTCCTTGCGCACCACGACTGCCCAGTGCGCGTCGAGCAGGGCGTTGGTGATCTGGGAGCCTTCCTCGCCGGTGCCGAACGACTGGTCCGGGCCGTCCAGCCGGTAGCCGTTCCCGGACGCCTCGACGGTCAGGAACCAGGTGCCGTTGGTGGTCACCGTGTTCTCGACCGCTCCCGGTGCAGGCCTCCACTCCATCAGCGACGTCGTGGCCGCGATGGCGACCGGCCGGTCCGGCGTACCGCCCTTCGGCGGCGCAGGCGCGGGGGAGGCCTGGGCAGTCGGCTTCGACGGCTCGGGGTCCTTGTCGGTCGAGCAGCCGGCGGGGGCGAGCGCCGCGACCGCGAGCATTGTCGCCACGACCCGGGACACCACGGCTGCAGTATCCAACGCCGGTCGGTGGTGCCTCGTGATCGCCGGCAGGCGGGTCGCGCTCGGCGCGGCCTGGGACTGGAGTGGAGCGGATGACGAGATTCGAACTCGCGACATCGACGATTGAGCAGAGTGTCGCGCTCGGCGCGGCCTGGGACTGGAGTGGAGCGGATGACGAGATTCGAACTCGCGACATCGACGATTGAGCAGAGTGTCGCGGTCGGCGCGGCCTGGGACTGGAGTGGAGCGGATGACGAGATTCGAACTCGCGACATCGACCTTGGGAAGGTCGCGCTCTACCAACTGAGCTACATCCGCAGTGCCGGCTGAGCCGGCGCCGAGATGCTACCTCAGCGCCTGGAGAGCCGGATTGGTTGTCAGGCGCCGAAGAGCCGGCGGAAGAAGCCCTTCTTGGCCGGGGTGGAGCCGCCGACGACGGTCGGAACGCCGTTGAGCATCACCTGGCCATCGGCGAGGGGCGGCGGCGGCGCACCCGGTGCCGGGGTGGGTGTCTGCCCGGGGACGGCCGCGGTGGGCATGCCCGCCGTACCGAACATGGGAGCGATCATGCCGAGGGCCTGCTGCAGCTTGGCCTGCATCTCGGGGGACAGGTCGGCCGCCGACTGCACCGGCTGCCCGTTCACGATGATCGAGGTGCTGGCAAAGGTCTGGGTGCCCGTGGGCAGCGCGCCGGTCTCGAACAGGTCTGGTACGCCGTTCTTGTCGGCGTCGGGAAGCGTGGCCGCCAGCTTCTGACGAACCTCGGCGGGGACGTCCTCCCAGCGCGAGTAGTTCTGGCCGTTGACGTTGATCTGCATGGTGGCGTCCTCGCGGGCTGCGCGGGACCCGGGTGGGTCCGACTCCCGGCCAGAGTAGTCCCGCCGCTCGGTTAGGTTGTGCGCGTGCTGCTGTCAGACCGCGACGTCCTGGCCGAGATCGATGCTGGCCGGATCGGCATGGACCCGTTCGACCCGGCGATGGTGCAGCCGTCGTCGATCGACGTCCGGCTGGACAGGTTCTTCCGCGTCTTCGAGAACCACCGCTACCCGCACATCGACCCCGCCGCGGACCAGTCCGACCTGACCCGGCTGATCGAGCCGGAGGGCGAGGAGCCGTTCATCCTGCACCCGGGCGAGTTCGTGCTGGGTTCGACGTACGAAGGCGTCACGCTGCCCGACGACATCGCCGCGCGGGTCGAAGGGAAGTCCTCGCTGGGCCGGCTCGGGCTGCTCACGCATGCGACCGCCGGCTTCGTGGACCCCGGCTTCTCCGGGCACGTCACCCTCGAGCTCGCCAACGTCGCGACCCTGCCGATCAAGCTCTACCCGGGGATGAAGATCGGCCAGTTCTGCTTCTTCCGGCTCTCCTCGCCGTCCGAGCATCCCTACGGGTCGGAGAAGTACGGGTCCCGCTATCAGGGCCAGCGCGGCCCGACTCCCTCGCGGTCGTTCCAGAACTTCCACCGCACCAAGATCTGAGCATGGGCCACCGCCAGCAGCATTGACGGCCACTGGCGGCGGGGTTGACCCGAGATGGTCAGCTGTCGACCCGGTCGGCAACCTTGCGGAGCCGCTCGGCGACCCGGTGGCGGCGGGTTGTCAGCGGCATCCGAGGTGCCGAGGCGCGGGCGACCCGCTCCTGGATCTGGTGCCGTGCCTGCATTTCGATCAGCGTGTTGCTCATGGCCGTGCTCCTTGTCTAGGTGTTCTCAGTCTTGCTGTGGGCACCGACAGTCGGCCTGACTGCGGTTGCGGTCTCTCTGCCATATGCGTGGTGCTCAGACCTCGCTCAGCGCGATGTCGCCGCTGACGGTCTTGGCGCGGACCTCGATGTGGTCCTGGCCCTCCTGCGGCTGGCCGGCCCCCTGCAGGTCGGAGCGGATGGTGCCGGACACCGTGGTGATGTCCGTCCACACCGGGACTCCCGCCTTGACACCGATCGACACGTCGCCGGAGGCGCCCTTGACGGTGAGCCGGCCGCGGTCGACCAGGTCGACCGAGACGTCGCCGCTGCCGGTGCTGAAGGACGTGTCGTCGTGCGCGGCGCCGACGCTCAGGTCGCCGCTTCCGGTCTTGACGACGGTCTTGCCGCGGGCCGTCTCGACGGTCACGTCGCCGGAGCCGGTCGAGATCGAGCTCGCATCGCCGGCCTCGCCGACCTCGACGTCACCGGAGCCGCTCTTGACCCGGAGGTTGCCGCGCACGACGTCGACCCGGATCTCGCCGGAGCCGGTCTCGACGAGCAGGTGACCCTCGACGGACTCGATGGTGCAGTCGCCCGAGCCGCTGCGCAGCTGCGCGTGGCCGGCCGGGCCCTCGACCTGGATGTCGGCCGAGCCGGTGCGGACCGCGGGGTTGCTGCGCTCGGGTACGACGACCTCGACGCGGAGCGCGTTGTCGCCGAAGATCCGGCCCCGACTGGGCTCGGTCACGGTGATCGAGTCGCCGTGCTGCTCGACGACCACGTCCTCGGCGTTCTTCCCCTCGATGATGACCGTGCTCTCGGCGGTGTCGCTGCAGCGGACGTTGACGTCGCCCTTGCTGATCTCGACGACCAGGTTGACGGGGCTGTGGGTCTCGAAGCGGTAGTCGGTCATGGCTGTCTCCTGAGTTGGAATTGGGTGTGCTTGGCCACCGGACCGGCGCCCTGGCTGTGAGTGGGCGCCGGCCCGTGGCTGTCCGGGATGGATCAGATCCAGCCGGTCATCCGGCGGCCACGCTTGCCAGTGCCGAACGGGCCCTGGCCGCCGAACGGGTCGTTGCCGCCGACGAACGGCAGGCTGGACAGGTCGATGTCGACGTTGATCGCGCCCTCGCGGGTGGCCGCGCGGACCACGTTGACGAGCCAGGTGTTGAGCGAGTGGCCCGACCGGGCGGCGAACTCCTCGGCCTTTGTCTTGACCGACTCTGGGAGCCGGAGCGTGATCCGGGCGATGCCGCCGTCCTCCTCGTCCTCCACCCCGGGGGGTGCCGACGGGGCGGGCGGGGCCGGGGGAGCGGGGGGTGCGGCCGGAGCGTCGACCACGAACGCCAGCTCGCGACCGTCGAGACGGACGTCGACACCACCGGCCGGCATCTCGGCGGTGATCTCGGTGGCGGCCTGGGAGATGGCCTCCATCAGGGCCAGCCGGGCGGCGGGGTCGAGGGCGTAGGTGAGCCGCTCGGCGGCTGCCTGGGCGTCGGGGCCGGCGGCCTCGGCGGCCGCGAGCAGATCGCGACGGAGGCCCTCGACGTACGGCGTGATGTCCATGTGCACCACCTTGACATCAATATGACGTCAAGTCAAGAGGAAAGTGGTGTCATGTGACGTCAGGGCGATGTCGCGAGCCGGATCTCCACTCTGCAGTCGCGAGGTTTGCCCCGCGAGACCGGCGGGCACCGCGTCGATGGCCTCGGGGCCACACAGCTGCAGAAAGGGCGTCAGCATGTCCGCACCCGTCTCCGCGATCGCGCCGGCGGTGCCGGCCATCATGACCGACACCATCATCGACGCAGGTCCGGTCGACTACCTGATCGTCTTCCTCTACTTCGCGGTCGTCCTCGGCATCGGCGTCCTGGCCCGGCGCCAGATCTCCGAGTCGGTGGACTTCTTCCTCTCGGGCCGCTCGCTACCGGCCTGGGTGACCGGGCTGGCGTTCATCTCTGCCAACCTCGGCGCCGTCGAGATCATGGGCATGTCCGCGAACGGCGCGCAGTTCGGCCTCCCGGCTGTCCACTACTTCTGGGTGGGCGCGATCCCCGCGATGCTCTTCCTGGGCGTCGTGATGATGCCGTTCTACTACGGCTCGAAGGTCCGCTCGGTGCCGGAGTTCATGCGACGCCGGTTCGGCACGGGCGCGCACCTGGTCAACTCGATCTCGTTCGCGGTCGCCCAGCTCCTGATCGCGGGTGTGAACCTCTACCTGCTCGGCTCGATCGTCCATGCGCTGCTCGGCTGGCCACTCTGGTTGGCGCTGATCGTCGCGGCCGCGATCGTGCTCTCCTACATCACGCTGGGCGGGCTGAGCGCCGCGATCTACAACGAGGTGCTGCAGTTCTTCGTGATCGTGGCCTCGCTGACGCCGCTGACGCTGATCGGCCTGCACCGGGTCGGTGGGTGGGGCGGCCTCACCGACGGCATCAAGTCGGCCGCCGGCGAGCACTCCAGCATCGCCCCGGCCGACCAGCAGCTGAACTCGTGGCCCGGCAACGCGCTCTCCGGCTTCAGCTCCGACTTCTGGTCGGTCGTCGGGATCGTGTTCGGTCTGGGCTTCGTGCTGTCCTTCGGCTACTGGACGACGAACTTCGTCGAGGTCCAGCGGGCGCTGGCGAGCAAGAACATGTCGGCGGCCCGGCGGAC
>JAWWPK010000269.1:0-4025 GCA_033854925.1 Nocardioidaceae bacterium
ACGACCAACCACTCACCCGTGGTGACGGCGCCGGCGAACAAGACGATCCCCAAGCAGACCCCGTTCACCCTGACCGGCTCGGCCACGGACGCCGACAGCGACGTGCTCACCTACCTGTGGGAGCAGACCGACCCGGGCGGGGCCAGCGGCACCGGGCTGGTCAGCAACACCAAGAGCGACGGTCCGCTGTTCCGGCAGTTCGGCACGGCGGCCCAGGTCTCGGGTGCGAACACCGTGCTCTATCACTCGCCTGGGGAGAACCTGGCCGGCACCGACCCGAGCCGGACCTTCCCGGACCTGGCCCAGATTCTGGTCGGCAACACCAACGCGGCCACCGGCGCCTGCCCGGCACCGGCTGCGGCCGGCACGGTCCCGGTGACCGACCCGGCGCTGAACTGCTTCTCGGAGTTCCTGCCCACCAGTGACTGGATCGGCAACCCGACCAGCGCGCGGGTGATGCACTTCCGGCTGACGGCTCGCGACGAGTTCAGCCCGGACGCCGCGGCCGACCACGTGGGTGGGGTCTCGTGGAAGGACATGTCGCTCACGATCGACAACACCGCTGGACCGTTCCTCGTGACCTCTCGCCCGACGGCTGGAGCTCCGGCCAAGTCCGGCGGGCTGGAGAACGTCACCTGGGCCGTGGCCGGCACCAACACGGCCGCGATGGCGACCAACGTGAAGATCAGCCTGTCCACCGACGGAGGACTGACCTACCCGACGGTCCTGTCGGCCAGCACGCCGAACGACGGCGCCGAGCTGCTCAGGCTGCCGGCGACGACCACGACGACAGCCCGGATCAAGGTGGAGGCGGTCGGCAACTACTTCTTCGACATCAATGACGCCAACTTCTCCATCCAGCCCAACGGAACCAGTGCGCTGGCTCCGTCGGTCGTCACGGCCAAGGCCAAGCCGAAGAAGATCACCCAGGGGCGCGGCTTCAAGGTCAAGACCACCGTGACCTCCGCGCTTGGTGGCACCCCCGCCGGCACGGTGCAGGTCTACAAGGGACGCAAGCTGCTCGGGACCGGCACCCTGAAGAGCAACGGCAAGGTCACCATCAAGCTGACCAAGAAGAAGGCGAAGAAGCTGAAGGTCGGCAAGAACAAGCTGACCGTGAAGTACCTCGGGTCGGCCACGGTTGCTGCCAGCCAGGGCACCTGCAAGATCAAGCTGGTCAAGAAGCGCTAGTCGCTCAGCGGCTGGCAGGACGGGCACCAGTACGACGCCCGGTCCCGTCCTGTCGGCCCCTGCAGCTCCACGACCACTGGCGTGCCGCAGCGGCGGCACGGTGACCGGTCGCGGCGGTAGACCCACATCCGCTCGCGCTCGCGCAGGTCGCCAGTGGTCGACTGGTGGGGCCGGACCTTGTTGAGCTCCAGCATCTGGTGGGCACGGCGCACCAGCCGGCGCAGGTCGGGGACGGCGGAGACCCAGGTCTCGGGGTGCACGCCGGAGATGAAGCAGAGCTCGGCGGCGTACATGTTGCCGATGCCTGCGAGGTTCCGCTGGTCGAGCAGCGCCTCGCGGAGCGGGCGGTCGGGTGCGCGCAGAAGGTTGGCCAGCGCACGCTCCTCGTCCCAGTCCGGGCCGAGCAGGTCGGGACCGAGGTGCCCGACGGCGTCGCCCTCAGCCGTGCGATCGAGCAGCTCAACGATCCCGAGGGAGAACCCCACCGCGGTGGCCTTGGCGGTCTCGAGGACCACTCGCGCCGTGTGCGCCGGCCGGGGCCACCGTTGCTGCGGCGTGAGCACCTTCCAGGTGCCCTCCATCTTCAGGTGCGTGTGCAGGGTCCAGCGGTCTGGGCCGCGGTCGATCCGGGTGAGCAGGTGCTTGCCGCGCGAGACGGTCTCGACCACGGTGCCGCCGCTGAGGTCGGCGGTGGCGTGCTGGGGCACCCGGAAGTCCGACCGGGTGAGCTCCTGCCCGCTCAGGGCGCGGTCGAGGAGCCGGGCCGCGCGGTAGACGGTGTCGCCCTCAGGCACTACGACGCCCGAAGCCTCAGCCCGCGCGGGGTCGCGACGAAGCCCGCGGCGTCGAGTGCCTCGCGCAGCGGGGTCGAGCCGCCGCCGAGGAGCGCGGCGCCGTCGGCGCGCTCGACGGTGAGTCGGCCCAGCGAGCCGCGCCGGGCCGCCTCGGCCAGCGAGGCCGCGGCGGGAGTGAGCCGGTCGGCGTCGTCGCTCCACGTGAGCAGGGTGCGGCCGCCGCGCTCGACGTAGAGCACCAGCTCGCCGTCGACCAGGACCACCAGGGCGCCGGCCTTCCGGCCCGGGCGGTGGCCCCCATCGCTCTCCGGCCACGGGAGGGCGGCGCCGTAGGGGTTGGCCGGGTCGGTGGCGGCCAGGCAGAGCGCGTCGGGCTTGCCTGACCCGCCCTGGTCGTCGACCTCGCTGAACGTGCGCAGCCGGTCGATCGCACCTGCGGTGCCGAACTGTGCGGCGCCCAGCCCCTCGACGAAGTAGCCGCGTCGGCAGCGGCCGGAGTCCTCGAACGCCGAGAGCACCTTGTAGACGGCGGCGAACCCACCCGGCTGTCGCTCGCTCATCACGGCCCCACGGATCACCACGCCGTGCCGGTCGAGCAGCCGCTCGGCGGCCGCGTGCGCGCGCCGGGTCGGGTCGGTGTCGAGCTCGGGAAGCAAAGCCCAGCGGCCGGCGGTCTCGGGCGGTCCGGTGCGGAGCGTCGTGCCGCCGCGACCCGTCGTCGAGGCCATCCGTGGCCGGGCCGGCGGGCGCTTGGTGCGGTGGCTGGGCGTCCCGGAGCGGGTCAGCGCGCGGAGTGGGGTGAGCGTGTCGTTGCTGATCCGGCCCGCCCAGACCAGGTCCCAGAGCGCGGCACTCAACGCCTTGTCATCGGTCGAGCCGACCTGCTGGGCGAGCTGGCGGAAGAACCACGCACCGCCCGGCGCAAGGCTGTCGAGGACGGCCTGGCGCAGCTCGCTGTGCTCGAACGGCTCGTGCTCCGGCAGGGTCAGCGAGGCCTGGTCGGCCAGATGCAGGCTCACCCAGCCGTCGGCGCCGGGCAGCGACCCGTGGCCGGCCCAGAGCACCTCGCCGGCGGCGGTGAGCTCGTCGAGGTACGACGGCTCGTAGTCGCGCACCCGAGCGGCCAGCACCAGCGGCTCGAGGGCGCTGGCCGGCACCGGCGCACCGGCGAGCTGGTCGATCACCGAGACGACGCCGTCGACACCGCGGAGCTTGCCTCCGATGTGCTGCCAGGCGCCGAGGAACCGGCCCAGGGCGGCCGGCGGGACCGGCTCCACCTCCTTGCGCAGCCGGGCCAGGCTGCGTCGCCGGAGCGACCGGAGCACCTCGGCGTCGCACCACTCGAGCCCGGAGCCGCCGGGCCGGAACTCGCCGTCGAGCACCCGGCCCTGGGCGCTCAGCCGCTGGAGGGTCAGCCGGACCACGGCGGTGCCGAGGCCGAGCCGCGCGGCGACGTCGTCGGTGGTGAACGGCCCGTGGGTGCGGGCGTAGCGGGACACCAGGTCGGCCAGCGGGTCGTCGACGGGGTCGGTGAACGCGTCGGGGGTGCCGGGAGGGACGGCGACGCCCAGGCCGTCGCGGAGCCGGCCGACGTCCTCGACCGCGGCCCAGCGCTCGACGCCCGCGACGCGGACCTCGACCGCTCGTCTCGTGGCGGCCAGGGCCTCCAGAGCCTCGCGACTGTCGACGCCCTCGGCGCAGCGCTCACCCACCTCCTCGGCGGAGAGCGGCCCGAGCAGCCGGAGCAGGTCGGCGACGCCCTCGGCACCTCGGGCCCGTCGCTCGGGCTTGAGCCGCTGCAGCTCGGCCTCGACCTCGGCCAGCACCTCCGGGTCGAGCAGCTCGCGCAGCTCGGCCCGGCCGAGCAGCTCGGCGAGCAGCCCCTGGTCCAGCGAGAGCGCGGCGGCCCGGCGCTCGGCGATGGGGGAGTCGCCCTCGTAGACGAACTGGGCGACGTAGCCGAACAAGAGGCTGCGGGCGTACGGGGAGGGGGAGTGGGTCGCGACGTCGACGACCTGGACCTCGCGTCGGTCGACGCTC
>JAWWPK010000270.1:0-12474 GCA_033854925.1 Nocardioidaceae bacterium
CGTTCGTGGTCTGGCTGGGCGCGCGTGCGGTCGCGAGCGGCCCGGTGTCCCCTGAACTGGCCGCCACGGTCGGCGCCGTGGCGGGTGCCGGCCTGGCGTTCCCGCTGCGCCGGGCTCTGCAGGACCTGGTGGACCGGCGTTTCAACCGGCGCGCGTACGACGCGCGCCGGGTGATCGGTTCCGCCCTGGCCGCCGAGGACGCCGGCATCGACGTGGAGGCGGTGCTGCGGGACGCACTGCACGATCCGGCCCTCACGGTCGCCTACCCCGGGCCGGACGGCGGGTGGGTGCGGGCGGACGGTTCCGTCGCCGTCGTTGCCGGCGGCCTCATCGATGTCGACCGGCACGGCCGGGTGATCGCGCGGATCGGCTTCGACCCGGACGTGAACGACGCCGGGACGGTCCGCCGGGCCGCGATGCTCGCCCGAGCCGAGCTCGACAACGCCAGGCTGCGCGCCGAGCTGGTCCTGCAGGTTGGCGAGATCGCCGCGTCGCGGACGCGGCTGGCCACCACCCAGCGTCGGGAGCGGCGCCGGATCGAGCGGGACCTGCACGACGGCGCCCAGCAGTCCCTGCTCGCGCTGGCCTTCGAGCTCCAGTCCGCCCAGCTCAACGGCGACCCGGAGCGGATGCGCCAGGCACTGGCCGATGGCACCAGCGCCGCCCAAGCCGCGGTCCGCGAGCTCCGGGACCTGGCGAACGGGCTGCACCCGGCCGCTCTGGCCGACGGCGGGCTGACAGCCGCTCTCGACGACATGGCCCGGCACTCCCCCGTCCCGCTGCGGGTCCGAGCGGACCAGGGGCGGCTGGACCCGGGCATCGAGTTCACCGCGTGGTCGGTGATCGGTGAGGCTGTCGTCAACGCACAGAAGCACGCCGCGGCTCACGGCATCGAGGTCGACGTGCACCGGCGCAACGGCGACCTGCGGCTACGGGTGCACGACGACGGTCACGGCGGGGCCAACCAGGACGGGCCGGGGCTCCGTGGCCTGCGCGACCGGGTCGAGGCCGCGCGCGGCCGGCTGACCGTCACCAGCGGCGCCGAGGGTACGACGATCGAGGCGGCGCTCCCGTGCGAGTAGTCATCGCCGACGACTCCGGGCTGCTCCGGGACGGACTCGCGAACCTGCTCACCGAGGCCGGGATCGACGTGGTCGCCCGGGCGGCCGACGGGGACGAGCTGCTCGCCATGGTCGCCGAGCACCAGCCGGACGTCGCGATCGTCGACATCCGGATGCCACCGACCTACACCCACGAGGGAGCGAAAGCCGCCCTCGAGCTCCGCCAACGGCAGCCCGGTCTCGGGATCCTGCTGCTCTCCCAGTCGCTCGAGAGCCGCTACGTCACCGACCTGGCCCGTCAGCACGCCCGGGGCTTCGGCTACCTCCTCAAGGACCGGGTGACCGACGTGAAGGTGCTGCTCGACGCGCTCGGCTCGATCGCGGCCGGCGGCACCGTGCTGGACCCCGAGGTGGTCAGCCACCTGCTCGGCCGCAACGAGCTCGTCGAGCAGCTCGACCGGCTCTCCGACCGCGAGCGCGAGGTGCTGGAGCTGATGGCGCAGGGGCTCTCCAACCGGGCGGTCGCGGACCGGCTGGTCATCGACGTGAAGACCGTGGAGACCCACATCGCCCGGATCCTGACCAAGCTGGACCTGCACCAGACGCCCGACGAGCACCGGCGGGTGCTGGCCGTGCTCGCGTGGCTCCGCGGGTGACCGGAGCGGTCTGAGGAACGAGGACCGATCCGGTCGTTGGTGGTCGAGCAGCGCGCGCGGCCGAGCTTGCTCGGACGCGACTGCGCGTGTCGAGACCAACGCAAGGTTGCGCTGGAACGCAACCCCGCGGGACTAATGTCGTCAGCGTGAGCACATCACTCCCGATGTTCCCGCTCAACGCGGTGATCTTCCCGGGGGTCAGCGTGCCGCTCACCGTCTTCGAGGACCGCTACCGCGCGCTCGTGCACCACCTGCTGCGGGTGGAGGACCCGACCCAGCGGCTGTTCGGCTCGGTGGGGATCCGCGAGGGGTACGAAGTCGGGGACCACGGCTCGCAGTCGCTGTTCCGCGTCGGGTGCCGGGTGCAGCTGACCGAGGTCGAGTCGCACCCCGACGGGACCTTCTCGATCGTCGCGGTGGGACTGGACCGGATCCAGCTCGAACGGCTCGACACCACCGGCACGTTCCCGGTCGGCCAGGTCGTCGACCGGCCCGAGACCGGCGGGGTGGTCGACGCGGAGCTGGTCGAGCGGGCCCGCGAGACGTTCACGGCCTACCGGGCCGCCCTCGCCGAGATCCGCAGCGACCCCTACACCGGAGACCTGCCCCAGGACCCGTCGTACCTCTCCTGGACGCTGGCCGCCTGCGCCCCGCTCCCGCTGCACGAGCGGCAGGCGCTGCTCGAGGCCGAGGACGCCGGGCACCGGCTGCGGATGGTCACCGACCTGCTCCGCACCGAGCTGCGGGCGATGCACGTGCTGCCCTCGCTGCCGGCCACGGACGTGGCCCGCACGCGCTGGAGCCCGAACTGAGCCCTGCCGTCGTAGCGCTGCGGTCCGCCGGCGTGGCGTTCACCGTGCACGACTACGCCCACGACCCGCGCAGCGAGTCGTTCGGGCTCGAGGCCGCCAGCGAGCTGGGGCTGGACCCGGACCGGGTCTACAAGACCCTGATGGCGAGCGCCGACGGCCGGCTGGTCGTGGCCGTCGTCCCGGTCAGCGGCAGGCTCGACCTCAAGGCGCTGGCACGGGCGGTCGGCGCCTCGAAGGCGTCGATGGCCGACGTGAAGGACGCCGAGAGAGCGACGGGGTACGTCGCCGGCGGCATCTCGCCGTTCGGCCAGAAGCGGCCACACCCGACGGTCGTGGACGAGACCGTCGAGCTCTGGGACACCGTCTACGTCTCGGGCGGGCGCCGTGGGCTGGACGTGGAGATCGCCCCGGCCGACCTCGTGGAGGTGACCGGGGCGATCGTCGCCGACGTTGCGCGCTAGTTGGTGGCCAGCCGGAGCACCGAGTGGCTCACGTCGCCGTCGACCCAGGCGGACACACCGAAGCCGGAGATCGGCTTCAGGTTGTCGATGAACTCCTGGTCGCTGTCGCCGGCGGCGCTCGCGATCGCGGCCTCGAACTCGTCGACGTCGATGAAGAGAACCGTCTGCGCCTTGTCGGCCTCGCGGACGACGTCCTTGAAGACGTTGTTGTCCCCGAGCCCGCCGTCCTTGAGCACGTCGGCGCGATAGTCGGCGTTGGGTCCGATCACGATGACGTCACCGCTGGCGTCGGACTCGAGCACGTTGGCCTGGGGCCCGGCCTGCTCCCGGAGCTTGTCGAGGACCTTCTCGATCTCGTCCGGGTTGCCCTGGATCTTCAGTGCGATCGGGATGTCGGAGCCGTCGTTGGAACTGAAGAACGACTGCGGGTCGAAGCCCGAGCCCAGTGCAAGCGCGGCCGATTGGCCGGCGAGGGTCTCGGCGTCGGCCGGCAGGTCGAGCCCGGTCATGTCCGAGATCTGGCTCATCAGCTCGTCCGGGTCGGTCCCGGCGTATGGGGCGACGTAGTCGATCACGTCGCCGAACCAGCCCTCCTTGAAGCCGACCCCGAGGACCGCCCCGGTGTCGCTGGGGAGCGACTGCACGACGTCGGCGGTGGCTCCGCCCGAGAGCAACGTCGTCCCGCCCAGGCTGCTGTCGCCGGCGGCCTCGACCTCGATCGCACCGTCGCTGAACCGGACGGTGACGGCCAGCCCCTTGAAGTCCCGGAGCTGGTTCTTGAAGTCTTCGGAGATCGCCGAGGACGACGGCTCAGCGGGAACGTCGGTGCACGTGCCCTCGGAAGGAACATCGCCACTGAGATCCCCACCGGCATCGTCGGAGCTTCCGCTCGTGAAGCACTCGGTTGTCGCGCCAGTGACCAGCCCTAGCGGGAACCCGAACATGTTGTCGGCGTGGTCGGCGAGGTAGTCGCCGGCCTCCGGGCCGGCGTACAGCGTGACCACCCCGGGGTCGCCGGCCGCGTCGGTCCACTTCTTGAAATCGTCGTCGTCGGCGAGCGAACCCTTCTTGGTGGCCGCCACGACCTTGTCGGCGATGTCGTCGGACTCGGCGACGACGACCCAGTCGCCCTCGACCGCCCAGCCGACGTTGTCGGTGCCGCCACAGCCCTTGATCTTGTCGAGGCCCGCATCGGCCTTGTCGGCGTCCTTGACCTGGATGACCATCACCGGGTCGGGGTTCTTGTCCCCGACGTCGACGGCCGCGAACGCCGCCCGGTCACCCAGCCACGGCTCGATGTCGTCGGCGTAGTCGAGGCCGTCGCACTTCGCCTGGTCCTGGATCCGGGAGAAGATCTCCTTGCGGAGGTCGTCGTCCGCGTTGATGCCGACGTAGTCCTTGAAGGCGGGGAACTTGTTGAGCGTCTTCAGCGCCTCGATCTTCTGGCCGCCACTGGGGTCGAGGTCGATGCTGGCGTAGCCCAGCGTGTTCGCCGGCAGCGCCTCGGCAGGCTGTGGACCGGTCGCGAGGAAGTTGTACGCCGCCCAGGCGCCGACACCGACCGCGACCAGGCCGACCACACCTCCGCCGACGAACAGCCCTCTCCTGACCGCGCTGCCGCCGCCGCGTGGCTCCTGCGGGAGTGGGCCGCCGCCGTGGCTCTCGAGGTATTCCGGCGGGCCGCTCGGGGGGCCGCTGGGGGGACCAGTCGGAGGGCCGCTCGGCGGGCCCTTCGGCGGGCCGCTGGGCGGGGGGCCGGTGGGGCCCCGGGGCGGAGGGGGCGGAGGCGGAAGCGTGCTGGACAAGGGAACTCCGGTGGGTTGCCGGGGCTGGTGCCCGGGACATCGGTGTCGTCGAAGCGGTGCGCTGGTCAGACGCGCGGAGCCTACCCGCGGGTTCCGGGGCCCGACCGGATATCGGTCAAGCCGGTGGTGGTGCGGGCGGCGGCCGGACCTCGGTGGGCGTACGGCCGATCGAGATGGAGTAGACCATCGCCAGTCCCACGAGCGCCCCGACCGTGAACGCGCCCTTCGGCGCCCACGCCGTGACCCGCAGCGCACCCTGGAGCTTGTCGCCGTCCTGGGCGGTCTTCGCGAGCTCGTGCGGGTCGGGCGGGCTGAGGTGGGTGCCGACGCGGAGCATGACGTAGGCGGCGACGGCGGAGCCGACGACCACCGCGGCCAGGGTGACCAGCTCGGAGCGGTCGAACACCCAAGCGGTGAGCGCGCCGAGCACCAGCCCGGCGACCACCGCGATGGCGACGTAGTAGGCGACGCCCTGGAAGTCGTCGCGGAGCCCGGCCTCATCGGTGTACCAGGCGCCGGCGGCCACCACGCCGCTCGGGACGTCCCAGAGCGTGTACCAGAGCCAGCCCGCCGCAGCCCCGACCGCTGCGAAGACGGCCACTGTCGCCAGCGCCTGGCCAGTCACGACCACCCAGGGCGAACGCGGGGCAGCCTCGGGTCGCGCGTCGAGGAGCTCGGGACTTGCCGGGGGCGACGTCAGCCCGTCAGACATCCCGGGCCCAGCAGCTGCTTGAGGTCGGCGAACAGCGCCGGGCTCGGGGTGACCCGGAGCCCGTCGTCGAGGCGCATGACCGTGGTCTTCTCACGCGACAAGAGTCGCAGCCGGACCTCCGTGACCCCGGGGTGGGTGCCGAGAACCTCACGCAGCTGGGCCACCGTCGGCGGCGTGCAGCGGGTCGACGGGAGGCTGATCACGACCGGCCCGCTGGGCCCACCGGACACGTCGGGGACGGTGACCTCCTGGGCGCGCAGCTCGGGCTGGTCCTTGTCGCGCGAGAGGGCGCCCTTGATGCGGAGGACCGAGTCCTCGACGAGCAGGGTGCTGGCCAGCTGGTAGGTGCTGGGGAAGAGCAGCACCTCGATCGCGCCGTCGAGGTCCTCGAGGGTGATCGTCGCCCACGAGTCGCCGCGCTTGGTGATCTTGCGCTGCACCGACGTCACCAGGCCGCTGATAGTGAGCGTCGAGCCGTGCGGCCGCTCCTCGTCGAGCATCAGCTGGCCGATCGTGCAGTCGGTGCCCTGGGAGAGCACGTGCTCGAGACCGAGCAGCGGGTGGTCGGAGACGTAGAGGCCGAGCATGTCCCGCTCGTGGCCGAGGAGCGTGGTCTTGTCCCACTCCTCGATGTCGTCGGGGACCGCGACGGTGACGCCGAAGCCGCTGCTGGTGTCGTCGATGCCGCCGAACAGCGAGTCCTGGCCGATCGCCTCGTTGCGCTTGTTGTCGACGTACTGGTCGACGGCCTGCTCGTGGATCGCCACCAGTGCCCGCCGCCGGTGCTTCATGTCGTCGAACGCGCCGGCCTTGATCAGCGACTCGACCACGCGCTTGTTGCAGACCAGCGCCGGAACCTTCTCGAGGAAGTCGTTGAAGTCGAGGTAGCGACCCCTCTCGGCGCGCGCCGAGACGATGCCGTCGACGACGTTGTGGCCGACGTTGCGGATCGCGGTGAGGCCGAAGCGTATGTCGTGGCCGACCGGGGTGAAGTCCGCCGAGGACTCGTTGACGTCGGGCGGGAGGACCTGGATCTTCATGCGGCGGCACTCGTTGAGGTAGATCCCGGACTTGTCCTTGTCGTCCCGGACCGAGGTGAGCAGCGCCGCCATGTATTCGGGTGCGTAGTGCTGCTTGAGGTAGGCGGTCCAGTAGGAGATCAGTCCGTAGGACGCCGTGTGGGCCTTGTTGAAGGCGTAGTCGGAGAACGGGACCAGGGTGTCCCACAGCGCCTTGATCGCGGCCGCGGAGTAGCCGTTGGCTCTCATGCCCTCGGAGAACGGGCCGTACTCGGCGTCGAGGATCTCCTTCTTCTTCTTGCCCATCGCCTTGCGCAGCAGGTCCGCCTGGCCGAGCGTGTAGCCCGCCACCTTCTGGGCCACCGCCAGGATCTGCTCCTGGTAGACGATCAGGCCGTAGGTCGGCTCGAGGATCTCCGCGAGCGGTTCGGCGAGCTCGCGGTGGACCGGGTTGATCTCCTGCTTGCCGTTCTTGCGCAGTGCGTAGTTGGTGTGCGAGTCGACGCCCATGGGTCCGGGCCGGTAGAGCGCGAGGACCGCGGAGATGTCCTCGAAGCTGTCGGGCCGCATCAGCCGCAGCAGCGAGCGCATCGGGCCGCCGTCGAGCTGGAACACGCCGAGGGTGTTGCCGGTGCCGAGGAGCTGGTAGGACTCGGCGTCGTCGAGGGGCAGGTCCTCCAGGACCAGCTTCTCGCCGCGGTTGACCTCGATGTTGTGCACGCAGTCGTCGAGCACCGTGAGGTTGCGCAGCCCGAGGAAGTCCATCTTGATCAGCCCGAGCGACTCACACGTCGGGTAGTCGAACTGGGTGATCATCACGCCGTCGGCGGGCCGCTTGAGCAGCGGGATCACGTCGGCCAGCGGCTCGCTGGACATGATCACGCCCGCGGCGTGCACTCCCCACTGGCGCTTGAGCCCCTCGATCCCGAGCGCGGTGTCGACGACCCGCTTGACGTCGGCGTCGTTGTCGTAGAGGCCGCGGAACTCCCCGGCCTCGCCGTAGCGCTTGTGCTCGGGGTTGAAGATCTCCTTGAGCGGGACGTCCTTGCCCATCACCGCGGCCGGCATCGCCTTGGTGACCCGGTCGCCCATCGCGAACGGGTAGCCGAGGATCCGGCTGGAGTCCTTGACCGCCTGCTTGGCCTTGATCGTGCCGTAGGTGACGATCATCGCCACCCGGTCCTCGCCGTACTTCTCGGTGACGTACTTGATCACCTCGCCCCGCCGACGCTCGTCGAAGTCGATGTCGAAGTCGGGCATCGAGATGCGCTCGGGGTTGAGGAACCGCTCGAACAGCAGGCCGTGCCGGAGCGGGTCGAGGTCGGTGATGCGCAGGGCGTAGGCGACCATCGAGCCGGCACCCGACCCACGCCCCGGCCCGACCCGGATGCCCTGCTGCTTGGCCCAGTTGATGAAGTCGGCGACGACCAGGAAGTATCCCGGGAAGCCCATCTTGAGGATGACGCCGATCTCGAACGTGGTCCGCTCGCGGACCTCCGCGGTGACGCCGTCGGGGTAGCGCCGGGCCAGCCCGCGCTCGACCTCCTCGATGAGCCAGGTCTCCTCGGTGTGCCCCTCGGGACACGGGAAGCGGGGCATGTAGGTGCCGTTGCCCTCGGTGAACTCGACGTTGCACCGCTCGGCGATCAGGAGGGTGTTGTCGCACGCCTCGGGCAGCTCGCGCCAGATCTCGCGCATCTCGGCCGCGGACTTGAGGTAGTAGCCGGTGCCGGAGAACGCGAACCGCTGACCGGGGCCGTCGCCGGCGGGGATGTCCATCGTCGACCCGGAGTTGATGCAGAGCAGGTGCTCCTGGCTCGGCGCGTCCTCCTGCATGACGTAGTGGGAGTCGTTGGTCGCGAGCAGCGGGATCTGCAGGTCCTTGGCCAGCCGGAGCAGCCCCTCGCGCACCCGCGTCTCGATGTCGAGGCCGTGGTCCATCAGCTCGAGGAAGTAGCTGTCCCGGCCGAGGATGTCCTGGTGGTCCGCAGCCGCCTGCCGGGCCGCGTCGTAGTTGTGGTTGCGCAGGTGGACCTGGATCTCGCCCGAGGGACAGCCGGTCGTCGCGATCAGGCCCTTGCTGTGCTGGGCCAGGAGCTCGCGGTCGATGCGGGGCTGCTTGAAGAAGCCGTCGCGCCACGCGCCGGTGCTGAGCCGGAAGAGGTTGCGCATCCCCTCGGTCGTCTCGCTGAGCAGCGTCATGTGGGTGTAGGCACCGCGGGCCGAGATGTCGTCGGGCCCACCGCCGTAGAAGTTGACGCCCTTGCGCTCGAAGCGGCTGATGTTGGGGGCGGCGTATGCCTCCATGCCGATGATCGGCTTGACCCCCACCGCTTTGGCGAGCTTGTAGAACTCGTAGGCCCCGAACACGTTGCCGTGGTCGGTCATCGCCAGCGCCGGCATCCCGAGCTCGGCCGCCCGTTGCGTCAGCGCTCCCAACCGCGCCGCACCGTCGAGCATGGAGTACTCGGTGTGCACGTGCAGATGGGCGAACGAGTCGTTGCTCATGAGCTCCTCAGGGACCGTCTGCGGGCATGAAAACTGCGCGTATTTCAAAGGGGCAGGGTTCAGGGGTGTGTCGACGCCGAACGTCGAGGATCCTGGGGGAAGGGCCTCAGCCTACGACGGCAACTGGCGCGATGGTGGCAGGCGCCGCCGACAGTCCCGAGGTTCGGTCGGGTCGCCCGTCACTCGACCGGGCCGAGGGCGTCCAGGGACTCGGTGATGATCGCCTGCACTATCCGGCCGGCCCGGTCCTCACCCAGCAGCGGCGCCCGCGCGGCGAGCGCGCGGGCGATCTCGCGCTCGCGTTGGAGGTCGCGCTCGGTGGAGCCCTTGTGGAGCTGGGTGGCGGCGGTGAGGGCGGCGCGACGGTTGAGCAGGTCGCCGAGCTCGGCGTCCACGGAGTCGATCAGGGACCGGAAGAACGCCAGCGGGTCGGTGCCGGGCCAGGCCATGCGCAGGTCGGGGGCCTTCTCCTCGTTGGCAAAGCCGTCGGTGTGCTCGAGGTCGACCAGCCCGCGGGCCCGGTAGAAGGCCCGGGCCGGGTCGTTGGACTCGAAGACCCAGAGGCAGAACCCGCTCGGCCGCTGCGCCTTGACCACGTCGAGGAGCGCCGACCCGACGCCGGTGCCCTGGGCGGCGGGTTCGACGTAGAGGTCGTCGAGCCAGATGTCGTCGAAGCGGGCATAGCCGAGCAGCGAGTCGGCCGAGGCCAGCCAGACGGAGTGCGTGGTGAGGTCCCAGCCCGGCACCCAGGCGCGCACGTCGTCGGGCAGGTGGATCCCGTGCGGCATCGCGGGGTACGCCGCCTCGCGGGCCCGGATCAGCAGGTCGGCGACCGCAGGCAGGTCGTCGACCGTGGCCGGCCTGAGCTCGAGGTCAGTCGGCACCACGGACGGCCTCCAGCGCGAGGGCCAGGTCGTCGGGGTACGCCGACTCGTACTCGACGTACTCCCCCGAGTCGGGGTGCTCGAAGCCGAGCTTCACGGCGTGCAGCCACTGCCGCTCGAGGCCGAACCTCTTCGCGAGCGAGGGGTCGGCCCCGTAGGTGAGGTCGCCGACGCACGGGTGCTTGAGCGCGGCCATGTGCACCCGGATCTGGTGGGTCCGGCCGGTCTCGAGGTGCACCTCCAGCAGGGACGCGAACCGGTGTGCCTCCAGCGTCGAGTAGTGGGTGACGCTGGCCCGGCCGTCGGCCATCACCGCGAACTTGTAGTCCGCCTTCGGGTGCCTGCCGATGGGCGCATCGACGGTGCCCTCGAGCGGGTCCGGGTGCCCCTGGACGAGCGCGTGGTAGACCTTGTCGACCTCGCGGTGGCGGAAGGCGTTCTTGAGCACCGAGTAGGCGTGCTCGGACTTGCAGATCACCATCACGCCCGACGTACCGACATCCAGCCGCTGGACGATGCCCTGCCGCTCGGAGGCGCCACCGGTCGCGATCTTGAACCCGGCCGCCGCCAGGTGCCCGACCACCGTTGGCCCGGTCCAGCCCGGCGACGGGTGCACGGCCACGCCGACCGGCTTGCTGATCACGACGATCGCGGGATCGTCGTGGATGATCTGGATCCCCTCGACCTCTTCCGGTACGACGGCAAGCGGATCGACCTCGACCGGGATCCGCACGTCGAGGGTCGCGCCGGCGAGCACCCGGTCGCTCTTGGCGGCGCTGGCGCCGTCGACCAGCACCAGGCCGCGCGAGATCAGGTCGGCGGCCCGGGTGCGCGAGAACCCGAACATCTGCGCCATGGCGGCGTCCACCCGCTCGCCGGCCAGCCCGTCCGGCACCGCGAGGGTGCGGTGGTCAGCGCTGGTGTCGCTGGAAGTCACGAGTCCGAGGGCACGTCGGTACGGCGGGCGACCCGCGATCCGTCCAGCCGGATGCCGCGGAAGGCCTGCAGCAGGATCAGCGCGGCCGCGACGTTGATGCACATGTCGGCCACGTTGAAGATCGGCCAGTGCGGCAGCATGAGGAAGTCCACCACGTGGCCGCGCAGCACGCCCGGTGCGCGGACCAGCCGGTCGGTGAGGTTGCCGGTGATGCCGGCCAGCAAGAGCCCGAACCCGATCGCCCACACCGCGTTGCGGACCCCGCGGCTCAGCCAGAGCACGACCAGCACCGCCGCCACCGCGACGCAGCTGAACAGCTCGGTGTAGCCCGTGCCGGTGCTGAAGGCGGCGCCCGCGTTGCGGGTCAGGTGCAGCACCAGGACGTCGCCGACCAGGTGCTTGTCCGGTTTGCCGGTGAGCCGGTCGACGGCCAGCCACTTGGAGGCCTGGTCGACGGCGTAGAGAAGGGCGAAGACGGCCAACAGCAGGGCCCGAACCCGGGCGCGGGACGGAACGGGCTGAACGTCGTCAAGGCTGGAGTCGTGCCGACTCAGCGACGTTCCTCGCGCTGCTTGCATGTCATGCACAGTGTGGCACGCGGAAATGCCATCAACCGCATCTTGCCGATGGGCTCCCCGCACGACTCACAGATGCCGTAGGTGCCGTCATCGATACGCGCAAGCGCGCGGTCGATCTGGTGCAGCTTGTCGCGCTCGCTGTTGAGGACGGTGAGCTCGTGATCGCGCTCGAAGCTCGTCGCACCCATGTCCGCCTGGTCCTGGCCGGCGCCGTCGCCCGGGTCGCGCATCAGTCCGGTCAGCTCCGAGGACTGAGCCGCGATCATCGCCAGGCTGTGGTCGCGCTGCTCGTGCAGCTGGTCGAGCACGCCCTTCAGCTCGGCCTTGGTCCAGGCGCCTTCCCCGGCCTTGACCACCAGCGCGCTGACCGGTGCCTTCCGGGCGGCGGGTGCCTTCTTCAGAGGGGTGGCCTTCTTGGCGGGCGCGTGGGCCGGTGCTGGTGCCTTGGCGACGGGCGCCGCCTTCTTCGCCGGTGCGGCCTTCTTGGCTGGCGCCCTCTTCGCCGGCGCAGTCTTCTTGGCGGGCGCGGCCTTCTTGGCGGGCGCGGCCTTCTTGGCCGGCGCGGCCTTCTTGGCCGGCGCGGCCTTCTTGGCCGGCGCGGCCTTCTTGGCGGGCGCGGCCTTCTTGGCCGGAGCCTTCTTCGCCGGCGCAGCCTTCTTCTCCGGCGCCCTCTTCGCCGGCGCAGCCTTCTTCGCTGGCGCCTTCTTGGCAGGAGCCTTCTTCGACGGCGCGGCCCTCTTGGCAGGAGCCTTCTTGTCTGGTGCCTTCTTGGCGGGCGCGGCCCTCTTCGCAGGAGCCTTCTTGGCTGGCGCCTTCTTGGCGGGCGCCGCCTTCTTGGCCGGAGCCTTCTTGACCGCGGACTTCGTCGCGGTCTTCCTGGTCGAGGCGGCCGCGCCGGCGGTGGCCTTGGCCGTACGGCGACCGATCACCTTGCGAGCGGCGCTGGCCGTCCGTCCGGCGAGAGAGCGGGTGCTGGTGCGCGCCATCAAGCGGGCCTTCCTGGTGGCCTAGACCGTGGCGGTGGCCACGGGTGCTGCGCGG
>JAWWPK010000271.1:0-23012 GCA_033854925.1 Nocardioidaceae bacterium
CCCGCTTCGGCGACCAGAGCGTCGAGGCCGTCGAGCAGCGGTCCGAGCGTGGGGTCCCCGGCGGGCATGTCGAGTGCGAGCGTCCAGCCGGGCATCGGGAACGAGATCATGCCCGAACCCGTGCCGAACCGCTTGAGCACCGCGAGGAACGACGCCACGCCGGCGCCGCTGAAGCGCTCGAGCGCCTCACGTAGCGCGTCCTCGCTCCCGAACGGCACCACGAACTGGTACTGGAGGAAGCCGCGGCTGCCGTACATCCGGTTCCAGCCCTCGACCGCGTCGAGTGGGTAGAAGAACGGGTCGAGGCCCACCAGCCGGCCGCGTTCCTCGCGCGGTGCGCGGCGGAAGTAAAGCTCGTTGAAGGCGGCCACCGTCTCGCGCCGGAGGAGGCCGTTCGGCGCCCACGGCGGCGCCGGCAGCTTGAGGCCGCGGCGCCGCTCGAGCGGTTCGCCCCTGGTACGCGCCGGAAGCGCCTCCCGCGGAGCGTGGTCGCCGCGCATCAGCACCGACCGGCCGAGCTGCGAGCCGCGCGCGAGGCAGTCGATCCATGCGACCGAGTAGCGGTACTCGTCGTCGCGGGCGGACATCCGCGCGAGGCAGTCGTCCACGTCGGAGCAGCGCTCGATGTCCTCGAGCACGTACGCGGTCTCGACGCGCAGAAGCTGGAGGGTCGCGCCGAGGATCACGCCCGTCAGCCCCATGCCGCCGACCGTCGCCCAGAACAGGGTGGGATCGGTGTCCGGCCCGATCGTGTGCAGCCCGCCGTCGGCGGTGACCAGGTCGAGCGAGACGAGCTGCTCGCCGAAGCTGCCGTCGCGGTGGTGGTTCTTCCCGTGGATGTCGGCGGCCACGGCGCCGCCGAGGGTCACGTAACGGGTGCCCGGCGTGACCGGCACGAAGAGCCGCTCCGCCAGCAGGGTCGCCATCAGGTCGTGCAGGCTGGTGCCCGCTGCCGCCGTGACCAGCGGCGACCCGTCCTCTGCGGTGTGGATCGTGGTCGGACCGGGGATCGGGGCGAGCACGGTGCCACCGGCGTTCTGCGCGGCGTCACCGTAGGACCGGCCCAGACCGCGGGCGATCACGCCGCGGGCCGGGTGGTCGCGCAGCAGGGCGGGTACGTCGGCGACGGTGGCCTCGACGAGGGTGGCGGAGGTGGGCGCGGTGCGCCCCCAGCCGGTGAGCAGCGGTGTCATGACGTGAGTACCCCGAGGCAGACCGTGACCAGCCAGGCCACGCCGATCAGCTGGAGCACCCGGTCGCGGAAGACGATGTCCTCTGGCTCGGAGGCGGTGCCGGCATCCACGTCGACGGCGTAGCGGAGCAGCCCCATCAGGAACGGCGCGATCGAGATCGTGTGCCACGGGACGCCGGTGTCGGGGACCTGCTCGAAGGCCCACAGGCTGTAGGAGATGACGGTCGCGCCGGCAGCGGTGCTCCAGACGAAGCGCAGGTAGGTGTCGGTGTAGCGGACCAGGCTGCGCCGCGTGCCGGACTCGCTGCCCAGCGTGTGCAGCTCGGAGTAGCGCTTGCCGGCCACGATGAAGAGCGAGCCGAAACCGGACACCAGCAGGAACCACTGCGAGAGCGGCAGGTCGGCCGCGATGCCGCCGGCCACCGCCCGCATCAGGAACCCGGCCGCCACGATCGAGATGTCGAGCACCGGCTCGTGCTTGAGCCACAGCGCGTACAGCACCTGGAGGGCGAGGTACGCCGCGACGAGGACGGCCAGCGCGGGGTCGGCCACCCAGCCGACCGCGACCGCGACCGCCGCGAGCACGCCAGCGGAGGTCAGGGCCACCGGCACCGGAAGCGCCCCGGACGCGATCGGGCGCAACCGCTTGATCGGGTGCAGCCGGTCGACCTCGCGGTCGGCGGTGTCGTTGACGAGGTAGACCGCGCTGGCGGCCAGGCAGAAGCTGACCAGTGCCAGCAGGGTGGCGACGATGACGTCGCCGTCCCCGACCTCGCCGGCGGCCAGCGGCGCGGCGACGACCAGCAGGTTCTTGACCCACTGGCGGGGCCGCACGGCGCGCACCAACGCCCGGGCCATGCCGGGGTCCGGGGCGGCCGATGCGCCTACGGTGCCTTCGCTCATCATCGACCGGAATCCTCCCACGGCGGGCGCGCGCCGATAGTGTTCTTCGGGTGCCCGAGGACGACCCGCTGCGGGGGAAGCAGGTCGCCTTCCTGAGCTGGCGCGACACCCGCAACCCCGAGGGCGGGGGCGCCGAGCGCTACCTCGAGACGATCGCCGCCGGGTTGGTCGAGCGCGGTGCGAAGGTCACGATCTTCTGCGCGGCCCACGCGGCGGCGCCACCCGAGGAGGTCGTCGGCGGCATCCGCTTCGTCCGCCGCGGCAGCAAGCTGTCGGTCTACATCGAGGGCATGCGCGCCCTGCGCCGGGGCGACCTCGGCGACCCGGATGTCGTGGTCGACGTCCAGAACGGCCTGCCGTTCTTCTCCCGGCTCGTCACCCGCAAGCCGGTCGTGGTGCTCGTCCACCACGTGCACCGGGAGCAGTGGCCGGTCGTCTATCCCGGGCTGACCGGACGCGTCGGCTGGTTCATCGAGCGCCGGCTGGCTCCATTGCTCTACCGGCGCAGCCAGTACGTCGCGGTCTCGCGGGCCACCCGCAGCGAGCTGCAGTCCCTCGGCGTCCGCGGACCGCGGGTCGCGGTCGTGCACAACGGGACCGACCCGGTGCTGACGGTCCAGGGTGGCAAGTCCGAGACACCGCTGGTCGCGGTCGTCGGCCGGCTGGTCCCGCACAAGCGGGTCGAGCACGCCATCGACGCCGTGGTGGCCCTCCGTGAGACCCACCCGGGGCTGCGGCTGCACGTCGTGGGCGGCGGCTGGTGGGAGGCGAAGCTCCGCGAGTACGCGCTGGCCAGGGACGCCGGTGAAACGGTCGTCTTCGAGGGCCACGTCGACGAGGCCCGAAAGCAGGAGATCTACGAGCGGGCCTGGCTGCTCGCCCTGCCCTCGCTCAAGGAGGGCTGGGGACTGGTGGTCGGGGAGGCCGGCATGCACGGCACGCCGACGGTGGCCTACCGGGAGGCCGGAGGCACCCAGGAGTCCGTGGTCGACGGGTTCTCCGGCGTACTCGTGGAGGACCGGGCCGGATTCGCCACCGCGATCGGGACCCTGCTCACCGATGACGAGGACCGGGCGCGGCTGGGTCGGGGAGCCCGGGTGACCAGTCACGCGTTCACGTGGGGGCATGCGCAGGAGTCGTTCGCCACCGTCATCCGAGCCGCCCTCGCGGGGCGGCGGCTGGACGCGCAGGACCCAGCGCTGACCGACCCGGCCAAGGGTCCGTCGAGCGGCTGATCAGCTGCCGTCAGCCTGGCGTGGGCTCAGTTGTTCGACCCGTAGTCGAACGCGGGCGCGTTCACGTTGGTGGGCGAGTCAGCGGGCGCGGCGGTCTGCGATGCGAGCAGGCCGTACATCGACCCTGCTGCGATCCCCCCACCCACGACCATGGCTGCGAACGTGGTCAAAATCTTCACTTGCGGGCCCCTCCCTGAGTCCGTGGCACAACGTACCCGACGGGGTATGCCGTTTGCTACTCGCCGGTCACTCGGCGTGGCAACCGGGTGCGGGAACCGCGCCGCGGTCGGGTCAGGAGGCTGCGGGCGGCGGCCAGCAACGCCAGCAACGCAAGCGCGAACGGGGCCAGAAAGGCCAGCCAGGCGGCGGCCATCGCGAGCCGCCAACTGGTCTGGATGTGTCGGACGTCGACCTCGTCGAGGCCGGTCACCCGCAGGTCGGGGTCGTCGAGGAGGGAGTCGCCGGCGACCTCGGGCGGCGGGTCACCCGGCGCGGTCGGGTCGGTGACCACCGCACCGATCCCGATCCGGCCCAGCGCCGCCGCGCGCTGCTCCGGGGTGGGCTCGGCAAGTGCCCTTGCCGCGTCGCTGACGCGCGGGTCCTCCCCCGACAGCGGCACGCCGTCGACCACCAGCACGTCGCTGGCCACGTAGTCGTGGGTCAGGTAGCGGCCGACCGGGTCCAGCACCAGGTGCCGGTGGTTCCATGCCGGCGCCCGGTAGCTGGACAGCGGCAGCACCAGCACGTCGCCGTCCCGGTCCACGAGGAGCTGCCGGGCCTCGGCGTACGCCGCCGGGTAGTCGGCCGGCTCGACCCGGTGGCCGGCGCCCAGCGCCAGGTCGGGCAGCAGGGCGACGGGGAGCAGCACCGCGCCGACGGCGAGCGCCACCCGAGCCACCCGCTCGCGGGGCGCCCTGGTGGCCAGCACCCGTACGCCCTCGGCGACCAGAACCACGAGCAGGGGCGCGCAGAGCACCAGCGCGCGGGCGCCGTCCCGGAGGACGCCCGCACCGGGGACGTGCGCCGAGGCCCAGCCGACGGCCCCCGGCGCCAGCCAGGTCAGCACCGCCAGCCCCCAGCCGACTCCCCAGCAGACCAGCAGCGCGGTGCGCTCCCGCGCCGCCGTACGGCTCCACCAGGAGCGAGCGCCGAGCCCCGCCAGCCCCACCAGGGCGAGCAGCGCCACCCAGCCGAGGGCACCGGTGCGCGAGTCCGGCTGCACGGCGGTGTTCCAGATCCCGCCCAGGGTGAGCGCTGCCAGCGGTGCCGGGACCGATCCCTCGCCCCGCAGTGCGAACACCTCGGCGGCCGCCGAGTCCGAGGTCGCCGAGGACGCGTGCAGCAGCCCGGCGACCAGCCACGGCGCGTTGCCGGCCGCGACCAGCAACGCCGCCTTCGTGGTGCGGCCCTTCCCGACGGCTCCTGCGAGCACCGCGACCGCGGTGGCCAGCCCCGCGCTGGCGCTCAGGCAGCCGAGCGGGACCAGCACCAGCAGCGCGCGCGGCAGCCGGTCCTGGGCCCGCCAGCTCCGGGCCGCACCGAGGAGCCAGGGCAGCACGGCGTAGCCGACCAGCACCGGCCAGGCACCCATGAGCAGCCGCTCGGCGACGAGCGCGTTCCAGCCGTAGACCGTGACCGCCACCAGCCGGACCACCAGCCCGGCCGGCTCGTCGCTCTGTCCGCTCCTGGGGTCCAGCAACCGAGCCGCCCCGACCCCACCCGCGGCGAGGGCCAGCACGAGCACGAACTTCTGCAGCAGCATCCCGGGGACGACCTCGTCGAGCACGGCCACGACCGCGTCGGACGGCACCGCGCGTGGCAGTCCGGACCCGAGGCCGAGCGCGTCCGCCCGCAGCGCCAGGTCGGGCACCCAGACCATGTCGCGGACGAGCAGGAAGCCGTCCCCCAGGGCCGGACCCAGCACCAGCAGGGCGAGCGCCAGCGCCCACAACACGACCGGCGCCTCTCGTGCCAAGCCGCGCCGCCGCATGGCGACGATCCAACCATTCGTTGCGGCCCCGCCGACTACGCTGCGCCCGGATGCCCCCCGTAGGCTTCCGGCCCGTGAGCAAGATGGCGACCGAGACCAGCCGGAGGCTGCGCACCGGTGCCGTCATCGCCGTCGCGATGGGGATCATGAACCTGTCGACGTACGGCTACACCGTGCTCGCGGCGCACACCATCGGCAAGGAGGCGTACGGCGCCTTCTCGGCCCTGATGGGCGCCCTGCTGGTGATCAGTGTGCTCTCGCTGGGGCTGCAGGCAACGGGGGCGCGCCGGATCTCCGCGCACCCCGAGCAGGTGGTCGCCATCGAGCGCGTCGTGCTCGGGGTCGGGCTGCGCAGCGCCCTCGTGCTCGGCACGGTCTGCCTCGCGCTCGCCCCCGTGCTCAACGCGGTGCTGCACCTGGACAGCCTGCCGACCGCGCTGATGGTCGGCGTCGCGGCCTTCCCCCTCACCTACATGGGGGCCCAGGCCGGTGTGCTGCAGGGCGAGCGGCGTTGGGGTCTGCTCGCGCTGGTCTACCTGGCGCAGGGACTCGGCCGGGTCGCCTTCGGCGTCGGGCTCATGGTCTTCTGGCCCACCGAGTTCGCCGCGATGGCCGGCGTGGCCCTGGGCTGCTGGGTGCCGGTGGTCATCGGTGCGCTCGCGCTGTCCAGGCCGCGCTCCGACGCGCCGTACAGCGAGGGTCACCCGGGGCTCGAGCTGCTTCGCGAGGTCGGTCACAGCAGCCAGGCCCTGCTGGCGTTCTTCGCCCTCTCCAACGCCGACATCCTGGTTGCCCGCGCGACGATGTCGGACTCCCAGGCCGGGCTCTACGCAGCTGGCCTGATCATGGCCAAGGCGATCCTGTTCCTGCCCCAGTTCGTGGTGGTGGTGGCGTTTCCCTCGATGTCGAAGGAGCAGACCAGCCGCACCACCCTGCTCGCGGCCCTGGGTCTTTCGGCGCTCCTCGGTTTCGTCGGCGTCGTCGCCACGCTCGTCCTGCCCAGCTGGGCGCAGGTCTTCGTGGGTGGCAAGGACTTCGCCCCCATCACCGACGACCTGTGGAAGTTCGCGATCGTGGGCATCCTGCTGGCGATGATCCAGCTGCTCGTCTACTCCGCCCTGGCCCGCCGCCAGGGCCGCGCGGTGATCCTGATCTGGACCTCGCTCGCGGTGCTGGTGGTCGTCGCGCTCACGGTGAACACGGCCACCGCCCTGGTGCTGGTCGTGGTCGCCATCGACGGCGCCCTGTTCATCGCGCTGCTCGGCGTCGCCCTCACCGGCAGCCAGCCGATGGTTGCGGTGCCTGCGGAGGCTCGCCCGGCCGCTTGAGCCCTTCGTGCCGAGTGCTGCGCAGCCGGCGTCAGTGCGCGGCTTCGTGCCAGGACCGGCCGGTGCCTACGGAGACGTCGAGGGGCACGAGCAGGTCCGCGGCCGAGCCCATCTGGGTGCGGACCAGTGCGTCGAGATCGTCCTTCTCGCCCGGCGCCACCTCGAAGACCAGCTCGTCGTGGACCTGGAGCAGCATCCGGGAGCCGAGTCCGGCCTCCTTGATCGCCCGGTCGACGTTGAGCATCGCGATCTTGATCAGGTCGGCGGCCGAGCCCTGGATCGGCGCGTTGAGGGCCATCCGCTCGGCCATCTCGCGGCGCTGCCGGTTGTCGGAGGTGAGGTCGGGCAGGTAGCGGCGTCGGCCCATGATCGTCTCGGTGTACTCGCTCGTGCGGGCCTGGTTGACGACTCCCTGGAGGTATTCGCGGATGCCGCCGAAGGTCTCGAAGTACTCGTCCATCAGCCCGCGCGCCTCGCCCGGGTCGATGCCGAGCTGGGCCCCGAGACCGAACGCCGAGAGGCCGTAGGCGAGGCCGTAGTTCATCGCCTTGATCTTGGCGCGCATCTCGACGGTCACCTGGTCGGCAGGCACGTCGAAGACCCGGGAGGCGGTGATCGAGTGGAAGTCGCGGCCCGACTTGAACGCCTCGATCAGGAGCTCGTCCTGGGACAGGTGCGCCATGATCCGCATCTCGATCTGGCTGTAGTCGGCGGTCAGCAGGCACTCGTAGCCGGCGCCCACGATGAACCCCTCGCGGATGCGGCGGCCCTCCTCGGTCCGGATCGGGATGTTCTGCAGGTTGGGGTCGGTGCTCGAGAGCCGGCCGGTCGCCGCGATCAGCTGGTTGAACGTGGTGCGGATCCGGCCGTCCGGCGAGACGGTCTTCAGCAGCCCCTCGATGGTCTGCCGGAGCCGGGACACGTCGCGGTGCCGGAGCAGGTGCAGCAGGAACGGGTGCTCGGTCTTGACGTAGAGAGCCTGTAGCGCGTCGGCGTCGGTGGTGTAGCCGGTCTTGGTGCGCTTGGTCTTGGGCATCTGCAGCTCGTCGAAGAGCACCACCTGCAGCTGCTTCGGCGAGCCGAGGTTGATCTCCTTGCCGATGACCGCGAAGGCCTCCTCGGCGGCCAGCTTGACCTCGGCGGCGAAGTGGTCCTCCAGGGCACCGAGGTGGTCACCGTCGACGGCGATGCCGGTCCGCTCCATCTGGGCCAGCAGGTCGACCAGCGGCAGCTCGATCTCGGTCAGCAGCCGGGTGCCGCCGCGCTCCTCGAGCTCTTCGTCGAGGGCCGCGGCCAGGTCGAGCACCGCACGGGCGTGCAGCATCTCGGTCTCGCCGGGCCCCGGACCACTCGCCTCGTCGAGCCCCTCGAGGCTGAGCTGGCCGTCGTCGGCCGGCCCCTGCCGGAGCTCGCGCTTGAGGTAGCGCACGGTGAGGTCGGCGAGATCGTAGGAGCGCTGGTCGGGACGGGCGAGGTACGCCGACAGCGCGGTGTCGCGCTCGAGCCCGGCGAGCGGCATCCCGCGCGCGGCGAAAGCGAGCATCGGCCCCTTCGCGTCGTGCAGCACCTTGGGCTTCGAGGCGTCCTTGAGCCACTCGGCCAGGGCCTCCTCGTCGGCGACGTCGAGCTTGTCGGTGCCGACGTAGGCGGCGCCCTCCTCGGTCGCGAACGCCAGCCCGAGGATGTCGCCGGTGCCGGCCCGCCACTGGCCGACCGGGTGGATGCCGACTCGCTCTCCACTCGACGCGTGGTCGGCCAGCCAGTCGGTCAGCTCGCCGGTGTCGAGCACCCGCATCGAGACGTCGAAGCCGGACTCGTCGATCGCCGCCTCCTCCTCGGTGGGCAGCGCCTCGAGGAGGCGGGTGCGGAGTACGGCGAACTCGAGCCCGTCGAAGAGGGTGTGCACGGCCTGCCGGTCGTAGGAGGGCCAGGCCAGCTCGGCCGGGCTGGCCTCGAGCTCGAGGTCGGTCACCAGCGCGTTGAGCCGCCGGTTGCGGATCACGTCGGCGAGGTGCTCGCGCAACGCCTCGCCCTTCTTGCCCGTGATCTCGTCGGCGTGGGTGATGACGTTGTCGAGGCCGTCGTAGTGGTTGAGCCACTTGGCGGCGTAGCCCTGACCCACTCCCGGGACGCCCGGAAGGTTGTCCGAGGTCTCGCCGACCAGTGCCGCGAGCTCGGGGTAGCGGTCCGGAGGGACGCCGTAGCGGTCCTGGACGTAGGCCGGCGTCATCCGCGCCAGGTCGGAGACTCCCCGCATCGGGTAGAGGACCGTCGACCGGTCAGTGACCAGCTGGATCGAGTCGCGGTCGCCGGTGAGGATCAGCACGTCGTCGATGCCCGATCCGTCGGCGAGCGCCTCGGTCACCAGCGTCGCGATGATGTCGTCGGCCTCGTAGCCCTCCTTCTTGAGGAAGGGGATCCGCATCGCGGTCAGCACCTCCTCGATGAGGGGCAGCTGGCTCGAGAACTCGCCCGGTGTCTTGTTGCGGCCCGCCTTGTATTCGGCGTACTCCTCCAGCCGGAAGGTCTGCCGGGACACGTCGAAGGCGACGCCGATGTGGGTGGGCCGCTCGTCGCGGAGCACGTTGATCAGCATCGAGGTGAAGCCGAAGACGGCGTTGGTGGGCTGGCCCGTGGTCGTCGAGAAGTTCTCCAGAGGCAGCGCGAAGAAGGCGCGGTAGGCCAGTGAATGGCCGTCGAGCAGGAGCAGCCTGGCGGAACCCTCGGTCACGCCGCCACTCTAAAGCCGGGCACTGACAGTCAGGACGCGCCGGTCTCCTCGCCGCTGCGCCTGCTCAGCGCGCGCCGCGCGGCCAGCACCTGGCCGAGGTGGCGGCGGCCGGCCATCCGGTCGGTGATCCGGGCGCTGGTGGGATGGAGGGCGGCGAGCTTGGCGCGGACCAGCGGCGTCGTGGACGCGCGCAGCACCGCCTGCGGCCCGAGCGAGAGCCGGGCCATGAAGCGGTTGCCGCTGCGCGACGATGCCGGGGCCGCGGTGGTGATGTGGCTGACGCCGAGCTCTTCGGCCCAGAGCACGGCGGCCTCCATCAGCGCGCTGCCGATGCCTTTTCCCCGGTAGCTCGGGGTCACGTGCGGCGCCAGCGCCTGCACGCACGGCTCCAGGTTGAGCGGGGTCATCGGCGTGAACCGCAGCAGCACCGCGCCGGCCGGCTCGCCGTCGTACTCGGCGATGAGGAGCCGCCGCTCCGCCGACGCGGCGGCGTCCTTGACGATGATCTCGAGGTCGTGGACCTGCTCCTGGCGGTCGGCACGGCGGAGCACTTCGCTCCACAGCTCGACGAGGAACGGCACGTCGCCGTTCGTCGCCTGACGCATCGACACCGGCTGCCGGCTCATCGTGACCCCTGTCCGCCGAGCAGTGAAGAGGACCCGATGCGCGAGACTGTGCCCGCCCTCCCACACCGCAGGAGCCTCTCTTGTTACCGGGTCTCGCCTCACTCGTCAACGTCACGACCGTCCTCCTGGGCGCGACCGCTGGAGTCCTGCTCGGAAACCGGCTACCGGTACGGACCAGGGACCTGGTCACCGACGCCCTCGGCCTGGTCACCCTGCTCATTGCCGCGACCTCGGCGATGGAGGTCCTCTCACCCGACCTGTCGGGTGAGGTGGGCGACAGCGCGCCGATGCTGATCGTGCTCGGCTCGCTGCTGCTCGGCGGCATCGCCGGCTCCCTGCTGCGGATCGAGCAGCGGGTCGAGGGGTTCGGCGGCTGGCTGCAGGGCCGGCTCTCGGGCCCCAGGAAACCAGGCGCAGTCGGCTCCGCGGAGCGAGCGCGGTTCATCGAGGGCTTCGTGATCAGCTCGCTGGTCTTCTGCACCGGCCCGCTCACGATCCTCGGCTCGTTGAACGACGGGCTCGGCAACGGACCCGACCAGATCCTGCTCAAGTCCGTGCTCGACGGGTTCGCCGCGGTCGCGTTCGCGGCGTCGTTCGGCTGGGGGGTCGCGGCCAGCGCGATCACCATCGTGGTGATCCAGGGCGGGCTGACCCTCGCGGGGGTGGCGCTCGGCGACGTACTCCCGGACGCGCACCTCGCGGCGATCACCGCCGCCGGCGGCCTGCTCCTGGTCGGGGTGGCGCTGCGGCTGCTCCGGGTCCGTGAGATCCCGGTGGCCGACCTGCTCCCGGCCCTTCTGGTGGCACCACTGCTCGTGGAGGTCGCGGCCGCCCTACATGGCTGAGGCCCCGCTGTGAATAGTCCTGGCCTAGCCCGAACGCATCATGTTCTGGCCCGTGTGGCGCATTGACGTAACGGTTCGCTAACGAGAGTGTTCGCGGAGGCGCGGCCGCTCCTGCTGAGATTACGGTGGCCGTACTGAGCCCGGCGTGTTCGGGGGGACCGGGCTGCGGTGAAGTGCACTCACAAAAGAAAGGTTCACAACGTGAATCGATCCACCACCGCCACCCGGCGGTTCAGGCGGCTTTCGGCCACGGTCGCTCTGGGCTCTGCCCTGGGGCTTTCCCTGGCCGCCTGCGGCAACGATGCCTCCTCTGGCGGAGGGAACGCAAGCGACAACACGAGCTCGAGCGCGGCAACCCCGACCGACTCAACCTCGGCGTCGGAGACTGCGGCTGCGTTCACGAACGACAAGTGCGCGGCTGGCCAGAGCAGCGCCGACTCGTTCTACGTGGGCGGCATCCTGCCGCTGACGGGCAACCTCGCCTTCCTCGGGCCCCCGGCGGTCGCCGGAGTGGGTCTGGCTGTCTCCGACATCAACGCGGCAGGTGGCGTCAACGGCGCCAAGGCCTGCCACAACGTTCTCGACTCCGGCGACTCGACCGACATGTCGATCTCGACGGCGTCGGCCGGCACCATGGTGGCCGCAAAGCCGTCGGTGGTCATCGGCGCCGAGTCCTCCAGCGTGTCCCTCAACTTCGTGGACACCCTGACCGCCGCCAAGATCACCGAGGTCTCGCCGGCGAACACCGCCATCGACCTTTCGGGCTACTCGCCGTTCTACTTCCGCACCGCCCCGCCGGACACGGTCCAGGGCAACGCGCTCGGCACGCTGATCAGCCAGGACGGTTACACCAACATCGGCTTCCTGGTGTTCAACGACACCTACGGCACCGGACTCCGCAACTCCACCCAGCAGACCGTTGAGGCTGCCGGTGGCAAGTGCGTCTACGGCTGTCAGGGTCAGGGCGACGAGTTCCCGGCCGGCCAGACGACGTTCTCCGCCGAGGTGCAGGCAGTGACCGCTGCCAAGCCCGACGCGATCGTCATCATCGCCTTCGACGAGACCAAGTCGATCGTGCCCGAGCTGGCCGCGTCCGGCTGGGACATGTCCAAGACCTACTTCGTCGACGGCAACCTGTCCGACTACGGCCAGGACTTCGAGCCCGGCACGCTGGAAGGGGCCCAGGGCACGCTGCCCGGCCAGGACCCCGACCAGGGCTTCAAGGACCAGCTCGTGGGCTGGTACAAGGCGGCCCAGGGTCAGGACGTCAAGGACTTCTCCTACGGCGCCGAGTCCTATGACGCCACCATCCTCGCCGCGCTCGCTGCGGTGAAGGGCGGTTCGAACGACTCCGTCACGGTGGACAAGAACTTCGCCGCCGTGTCGGGTGCGACCTCTGGGACGGAGTGCACCTCCTACGCCGACTGTGTGGCACTGCTCGCAGACGGCAAGGACATCCGCTACGCCGGTCCTTCCGGCATCGGTCCGATCGACAACGAGAACGACCCGTCGTCGGCGTTCATCGGCATCTACCAGTACGACGCCAACAACAAGAACGTCCTGAGCGGCACGGTCGAGGGCTCCAAGCCGTAGTCGACTGAACCACTCAGAGTTCTGAGGAGGGCCCCGGACCGCAAGGTCCGGGGCCCTTTCTTGGGGTGGTGGTTGCGGCTGGGCCTGCGCTCGTGGCACCGGGTTGGCGGCCCGTCGGGCGGGGGGTGTCCGCGCCGACAGGCGTGCCGTGTCGCGGGCGGCTGCTTCCAGCGTGGTTGCGTTGGGAGTGCCCGCGCCACGCCTCGCTTCTAGCGACGCGGACACCCCCCGCCCGACGGTCCGGCACACATCACCCTCGCTCCGTCATCACGGGGTGGAGAGGGCGGGCTCGTCAGCGCTTCGCGCTTGCTCGCCCTCCTCAACCAGCGGGCGGTGACTCGTCCCTGGCGGCCGACTCGATGTGCAACGTCATCTTCTTCAGGAGCTTGTTCAGCGTGACCAGCTCCGTCCTGGTGAGGGCGGTGCCGACGTCGTCCTCGGCGGAGCCGCGCAGGGCCATCGCCTGACGCCAGAGGCGCAGGCCCTCGCGGGTCGCCTCGACCTCGACCCGGCGGCGGTCTGCGGCGCCGGGCATCCGCTTGAGCCAGCCCTTCTTCTCCATGCTGTCGAGCCGGCCGGTGACGCCGGCGTTCGAGACGCCCATCTCCTCGGCGAGCTCGCCGGGCGAAGCCAGGCCGGGCGTGTCGCGAATCATCAGCGCGTGCAAGGTCTCGTACTCGAAGTCCTGCAGGCCGACCGTCGCCATCGCCTCCTTGCTGGTCGTCTTGAACCACTTCTGGATGGTGCCGATGCGGACGGTCATCGCCTCGATGTCATCGTCGAACCCGCGATCGAGGACCCAGTGGTCGCGCCACCGCTCCACGTGCAGGTCGGCGTGGTCCTTGGTCACCGGACCAGCGTAGCAATTATTTCGTTGACGAATATTTCGCTAGCGAATAACCTCTGGATCCATGAGCACCGGCCTGGCTGATCACCCGCTGCGTCACGCTCCGTTCCGGTGGCTCGTGACCGGTACGACGATCAACCTGCTCGGCAGCGGCATCGCGCCGGTCGCCCTGGCCTTCGCGGTCCTCGACCTCGGCGGTGGCGCATCCGAGCTGGGCCTGGTGATCGGCCTCTACGCGCTGGCAGACGTGGCCTCCGTGCTCTTCGGCGGCGTCCTCGGCGACCGGCTCCCCCGCACCGTCATGCTCCAGGGCTCGGCCGCCGCGGCCGCGGTGGTCCAGGGCGTCGTCGCGCTCTCGCTGATCAGCGGCTGGTCCAGCATCCCGGTGCTCGCCGGCCTGGGCATGCTCAACGGCTCGCTGAGCGCCCTCGGCAGCCCCAGCTCGTCCGCGATCACTCAGCAGACCGTCCCGCGCGACCTGCTCCAGCGCGCGATCTCCTGGCGCCGGATCGCCCAGAACGTCGCGATGATCATCGGCAGCGGCGTCGCCGGGCTGCTGGTGGTCTGGGTCGGCAGCGGCTGGGCGCTGGCCTTCGACGCTCTCACCTTCGCGATCGCCGCCGCGCTGTTCACGCAGGTCCGGGTGGCCCCGGTCGCCGCCCCCGAGGCTCCGGGCGCCCGGGCGGGGCTGTGGGGCGACGTGGCGGCCGGCTTCCACGAGGTCATGCGGCACACCTGGCTGTGGCTGCTGATCCTCCAGGCGCTCCTCTACCACCTCTTCTACGGCGGCGCCTCGAGCGTGCTAGGCCCGATCGTGGTCGGGGACAGTCTCGGCCGCCCCGCCTGGGGGTGGGCGCTGTCGACGATGATGCTCGGCTTCGTGGTCGGCGGTCTTGTCACGCTGCGCTGGCGACCCCGGCACGCACTGTTCGTCGGCACCTGTTTCCTCTCCCTGACCGCCGCGTTCCCGCTGGCCATGGCGTGGTCGGACTCGCTCGCGGTCGTGCTGGTGGGCGCGTGGCTGCACGGCTTCGGCCTCGAGATCTTCAGCGTCGGCTGGGACCTGTCGATCCAGGAGCAGGTCGCCCCGGACAAGCTGGCCCGGGTCTACTCCTTCGACATGATCGGCTCGTTCATCGCCCGGCCGGTCGGGCTGGTGCTCACCGGCCCGCTCGCGGCCCTCGTGGGCAACCGCGGCTGGCTCACCGTCGTGGGTGCCGTGATCGTGGGCAGCGTGCTCGTCGCGCTCACGTCGGGCGACGTACGACGACTCCAGCGCAAGCAGCCGGCCGACGAGTCGTCCCTGCTGTCGGCGTGACCGCTACTCGGCCTTGAGGTCCGCCCGCTCCGACTCGACGTCCTCGGCCAGGGTGCCGAGGTAGAGCTCGATGACCTTCGGGTCGTTCGCCAGCTCCCGGCCGGTGCCGGTGTAGGCGTCCTTGCCCTGGTCGAGCACGTAGCCGCGGTCGCAGATCTGCAGGCAACGACGGGCGTTCTGCTCGACCATCACCACACAGACGCCGGTCTTGTTGATCCGGCGGGTGCGGATGAAGGTCTCGTCCTGGCGCACCGGCGAGAGGCCGGCCGACGGCTCGTCGAGGAGCAGCACCGACGGCTCCATCATCAGCGCCCTGGCCATGGCCAGCGACTGGCGCTCGCCTCCGGACAGCGCGCCCGCCGAGCGGGACCGGCGCTCGTGCAGCGCGGGGAACAGGTCCCACATCGCGTCCAGCCGCTCGCGGATCTTCTTGGGGCGCAGGAACAGCCCCATCTGGAGGTTCTCCTCGATGGTCAGCGAGGGGAACACGTTGTTGTTCTGCGGGACGAACCCGACGCCCATCTCGACCAGCGTGTTCGCGCGCAGGTTGGTGATGTCCTGGGTGCCGAGGTGGACGCTGCCGGAGCGGATCTTCACGAGGCCGAACATCGCCTTGAGCAGCGTCGACTTGCCGGCGCCGTTCGGGCCGATGATGCCGATCATCTCGCCGGGATAGGCGACCAGCGAGCAGCCGTTGAGGATGTTCACGCCCGGCAGGTAGCCGGCCACGATGTCCTTGGCCTCGACGACCGCGGTCTGCTGCAACGCGTCTGTGGTCATGGTCGGTGGTCCTCCTCGCGCTCGGCCTCCTCCTCCGCGACCTCCTTCTCGAGCTGTTCGAGCGTGGCGTCGGAGAGGAGTGCGTCATCGCCGAGGTCGGTGTCGTGGTGGGCGCCCAGGTAGGCGTCGATGACGGCCTGGTTGGACATCACCGTGCCGGCCTCGCCCTCGGCAACGAGCCGACCCTCGGCCATCACCACGACCCAGTCGGAGATGTGGCGCACGACGTGCATGTCGTGCTCGACGAACAGCACCGTGGTGCCGTCGTCGCGCAGGCTCTGGATGTGGCCGAGCAACGACTGGGTGAGGGCAGGGTTCACGCCCGCCATCGGCTCGTCGAGCATGATCATCTTCGGGTCGCTCATCAGGGCCCTGGCCATCTCGAGCAGCTTGCGCTGGCCTCCCGAGAGCGACCCGGCGTAGTCCTTGAGCTTCTCGTGCAGGCTGAACCGCTCCAGAAGCTCGAGGGCCTTGGTCTCGATCGCCTTCTCCTGCGCGCCCCAGAACGGCTTGAAGAGGGACTTGGCCAGATTCTCGCCGGCCTGGTTCTGGGCGCCCAGCATCATGTTGTCCATCACCGTCATCCGGCTCAGCGCCTTGGTGAGCTGGAAGGTGCGGACCATGCCGGACCGGGCGACCCTGGAGGCCGACGTGCGGTCCAGCGTCGCTCCGTCGAAGCTCCAGTGCGCGCCCTGGCCCGCCGACGGGCGGTCGAAGCCGGTGATCAGGTTGAAGAACGTCGTCTTCCCGGCGCCGTTCGGTCCGATCAGCGCGGTGATGATGCCGCGCTGCACCTCGAGGTGGCTGACGTCGACGGCGGTGATGCCGCCGAAGTGCCGGGTGATGTTGTCGACCTTGAGGATCGCGTCGGGCTTCGCCGAGCCGGGCTCGGGATCGACGCCCGACATCAGCTTGCGCCGGGCAGCCGGGTCGGCCAGCCCGCTGGCCATTGTGGTCTCAGACATTGAACCGGAGCTCCCTCTTGTCACCCAGGATGCCTTGCGGTCTGAAGATCACCAACAGCATCAGGGCGACGCCGACGACGATGAACGCGAACTGGCTGGTCTGCTGGCCGTTCATGACGTTGATGTACTTGTCCGACGACAGGTAGGTGTTGGCGATCCCGATGATGGCGACGCGGCCGACGAAGAAGATCAGCGAACCCAGCACCGGTCCCCAGATGGTGGCTGCCCCACCGAGCAGGAGCGCGGTGTAGCAGAAGAACGTGATCGAGCGCCCCAGCGAGTCGGGCTGCACGGTCGCGGGCAGGACGTACATCATGCCGCCGACCGCGCCGAACAGACCGCCGATGATCAGCGCCTGCATCTTGATCGCGAAGACGTTCTTGCCGAGGCTGCGCATCGCGTCCTCGTCCTCCCGGACACCCTTGAGGGCGCGCCCCCAGGGACTACGGGTGAGACCGAGCACCACAACCAGGCTGATCGCGACGATGACCCAGGTGACGACGGTGAACCACCAGCCGTTGACCCCGGTGTTCTGCTGACTGACCGGAGCGAGGAAGAACACGACCAGGATCGTGAGGACGGTGATCCCGACCAGCGCGACGGTGCGGGCCGAGCCTTCCAGACCCATCTTGCCGCGACCGATCCGCAACGCCGTCCAGATCAGGCCGACCACCACCAGCCACCCGACCAGCCGGACGAGGGTCGAGTCGCCGCCCGCCACGTCGGTGTAGTTGAACGTCAGCACCTGGGTGTCCCCGTTGGGGAAGAACGAGAGACTCGTGAACGGCCCGCGGTACTTGCTGCCGGGGATGCCCTGGGCGCCACCGGTGAGGTTGAACAGCTTCTCGTAGCCGACCGATCTGCCGACGTACCTCACGATCTCCGCCGCCGAGATGGTGACGATCGCCAGGTAGTCACCGCGCAGCTTCAGGGTTGGTACGCCGAGCACCAGCGCGAACACGAAGGCGACCAGCAGCCCGACGATGATGGCCACGACCAGCGGCCAGCCCTTCGTGATCGAGATCGCGAACCCGTAGGCGCCGAGCAGCATGAACGCCGACTGGCCGATGTTGAGCAGCCCGGTGTAGCCGAAGTGGATGTTGAGGCCGATGACCGCGATCGCGACCGCCGCGGTTTGCGGGTCGACGGCGGTGCGGATCATCGCGTTGAGGATGCCTTGGATGTCGTCCATCGCTCGTTCCGTCCCTTCTACCCGACCCGCTGAGCCCGGCCGAGCAGGCCCTGGGGCCGCACCAGCAGGAGCAGGATGAGGATGAGCAGTGCAGCGGCGTACTTGAAGTCACCCGGGATGACCAGTGGCGAGAGCTCGACCACGAGCCCGATGACCAGCGAGCCGACCAGGGCTCCGAACGCCGTACCGAGGCCGCCCAGCGTCACCGCCGCGAAGAGCAGCAGCAGGATCTGCAGGCCGGTGTCCCACTTGATGCCGTTGACCACCAGCGCGTAAAGGATGCCGGAGAGGCCGGCCAGGGCCATGGCCATCGTCCAGACCAGGCGGATCACCTTGTCGGTGTCGATGCCCGAGGCCTGTGCCAGCGCCGGGTTGTCGGACACCGCGCGGGTGGCTCGGCCGATGCGGGTGCGCAGCAGGGCGTAACCGACCAGCGCCAGCACCACGATGGCGATCGCCATCGCCGCCAGGGACTGGTTGGTGATCCGGACGGAGCCGAAGTCCCGGACCGTGGGGGTCTCCACGACGACGCGGACGGTGCGGGCGCCGACGGTGTACTGGAACGTGTACTGGAGTGCGAGCGAGAGGCCGATCGTCACGATCATCAGCTGGGTCAGGCCCAGCCCACGTCGTCGCAACGGTTGCCAGAGGATGCGGTCCTGGAGCCAGCCGCTGAAGCCGCACAGGATGACCACGAGCAGCCCACCCAGCCACAGGTTGATTCCGTGCACGTTGATCAGGAAGTAGCCCAGCATGCCGCCCAGGGTCACCTGCTCGGCGTGCGCGAAGTTCGAGATCCCGGTGGTGCCGTAGATCAGGCTGAGTCCGACGCTGGCCAGGGCCAGCAGCAGGCCGAGCCGGATGCCGTTGACGCTGGACTGGAGGAACTCGTCCCACTTGCTGGTCGAGTCGTCGAACCCCGCGGCCCGGACCGTGAGCGTGGCGCCGTAGCTCTTGCCCAGCTCGACGTTGTCGACCTTGAGCGCGCCGTCGGGGCCGCGCAGGTTCGCGTCGGCCGCCGGGCGAAGCTCGGAACCCTTGGGCAGGGTGTTCGGGTCGACGCCGACCAGGTAGTCGCCGGGGTCGGTGACCTCGAAGCTGAACTTGCCGTCCGCTTCCGTGGTCACGGTCTCGGTGCTGCCATCGGGCTTGGTCAGGATGACGTCGACGCCCTCGATGGGCTCTTCGCGGCTGCCCATGGTGCCGGCGATGCAGGCGGACTCGTCGGCCTTGGGTGAGCACAGCGTGAGCGCGTCGGCCCGGCTCGAGAGCAGCAGGAGGAGGGGCGCGACCAGCATGCAGAGCGCCACCAGAGCCAAGCCCCTGGCCATGACCCCCCGGTCAGAGACGCTGGTTCGTGACAACAATTGGGTCCTCCTCCCACAGCACCCAGCCGGATGCTGCCCGGCAGTCTAGGGGTGGGGACGGCGGATTGCGCCACCCCACGAACCGCGGGTCGCCGTAGGTAACCAGACCGTGACCGGCCTGTCACGCCCTAGGGCTTCGCGATGCCCGGGCCGTGCTCGACCACGCCGTCGGCGACCTGCCGCATCGAAAGCCGTAGGTCCATCGCGGTCTTCTGGATCCAGCGGAACGCGTCGGGCTCGGACAGCTCGAGCTGCTCCATCAGGAGGCTCTTGGCGCGCTCGACCGCCTTGCGGGTCTCCAGCCGCTCGGTCAGGTCCGCGACCTCGGCCTCGAGCAGCGCGAGCTCGCTGAACCGGCTGACCGCCATCTCGATCGCGGGCACCAGGTCGGCCTGCGTGAACGGCTTGACCAGGTAGGCCATCGCTCCGGCGTCCCGGGCCCGCTCCACCAGCTCGCGCTGGCTGAACGCCGTCAGGATCACCACCGGCGCGATCCGCTGGCTGGCGATCTGCTCCGCTGCGGCGATCCCGTCGAGCACCGGCATCTTGACGTCGAGGATGACCAGGTCGGGACGCAGCTGCTCGGTCAGCTCGACGGCGGTCGCGCCGTCGCCGGCCTGCCCGACGACGTCGTACCCCTCCTCGGTGAGCATCTCCGCGAGGTCCATGCGGATCAGGACCTCGTCCTCGGCCACGACGACCGTCCTGGCTGCTCCCGTGGGGGTGATCACGGGCGACAGGCTAACGGCCTGCTGAGGCCGCCTTCGCCGTCACCTCGACGATGGACGCCTCGTGCTCGAGCAGGAACTGCTCGATCTCGGCACGCTCGACGCGCAGCCGCGAACACTCGGTCGCAGCCCCCCGCGCGTTCGCCACCGCCCGCTCGTTGCTCGCCACCGCCCAGCGCCACATGCTGCTCACCGCCATCACGCCGCAAACTGTAGTGAATTACTCGACTTTTGCCAAGAGGGGAAGTCTCGCCGGGTCAGGTAGCGTTTGTGGTCGGCCAGCCGGGTTGGCGGAACGGCATACGCGGTGGTCTCAAACACCACTGTCTGAAAGGACTTGTGGGTTCGAATCCCACACCCGGCACACTGTTGTTCCGCCGCGTGCCTGCCCACTTCGCCCCGCAAGCCGGGCAGGGCGAGCAGCTACTCGCTCGCGATGCGTCGGTAGGCGGGCGCGAAACCGTCGACCGCATCGCCCATGCGGTGCACCCGCAGGGCGTTGGTCGAGCCGGGGATGCCGGGTGGCGAGCCGGCGATGATGACGACGAGATCGCCCTTCTCGACGCGGCCGATGTTGAGCAGCTGCTCGTCGACCTGGGCGACCATCTCGTCGGTGTGCTCGACCATCACGGTCTTGAACGTCTCGACCCCCCACGACAGGGAGAGCTGGGAGCGGGTCTGGGCCTCCGGGGTGAACGCCAGGATCGGGACCGGGCCGCGGAGGCGGGACATCCGGCGGGCGGAGTCTCCGGACTGGGTGAAGGCGACGACGTACTTCGCGTCGACCCGCTCGGCGACCTCGGCGGCGGCCTTCGCGATCACCCCGGACTTGGTGTGCGGGTCCCAGTGCAACGTGCGAAGGGTGCCGACCTCCTGCTGCTCCATGGCGTGGTCCTCGGTCGCCCTGATGACCCTGGCCATCGTCTCGACGGCGACGACGGGGTACTCGCCGACGCCGGTCTCACCCGAGAGCATCACCGCGTCCGCCCCGTCGAGGATCGCGTTGGCGACGTCCGAGACCTCGGCCCGGGTCGGCGAGGGGCTGGTGATCATCGACTCGAGCATCTGGGTGGCGACGATGACCGGCTTCGCGTTGAGCCGGGCCTTGTCGATGATCGTCTTCTGGAGGAACGGCACCTCCTCCGCCGGGCACTCGACGCCCAGGTCGCCGCGCGCGACCATGAAGCCGTCGAACGCCACGATGACCTCGTCGAGGTTCTCGATCGCCTGCGGCTTCTCGATCTTCGCGATCACGGGCAGGAAGACGTTCTCCTCGCGCATGATCCGCCGCACGTCCTCGACGTCCGCGGCACTGCGCACGAAGCTCAGCGCGATGAAGTCCACCGTGAGGTGCAGCGCGAACCGCAGGTCATCCATGTCCTTCTCCGACAGCGCCGGCACGGAGACCGCCACGCCGGGGAGGTTGATGCCCTTGTGGTCGCTGACCTTGCCGCCGACCAGCACCTCGCACACCACGTCGGTGCCGTCCTTGACCTCGGTGACCCGCAGCCGGACCTTGCCGTCGTCGATCAGGATCGGGTCGCCGGCCTTCACGTCACCGGCGAGCCCCTTGTACGTCGTCCCGGAGATCTCGTCGTTGCCGTCGACCTCGCGGGTGGTGATCGTCCAGGCCATGCCGCGGGTCAGCTTCACGGGCCCGCCGGAGAAGCTCTCGAGCCGGATCTTCGGCCCCTGCAGGTCCGCCAGGATGCCGACACCGCGCCCACTCGCGTCCGCCGCCTCCCGCACCAACCGGTAGGCCTGCGCGTGGTCCTCCTGGGTCCCGTGGCTCATGTTCAGCCGGGCCACGTCCATGCCGGCGTACACCAGCTCGCGGATCCGCCGCTCGTTCGCGGTCGCCGGGCCCAGGGTGCAGACGATCTTCGCTCTTCTCACGTGACCAGACCCTAGCGAGAATTGGAACGATCCAACAGCCGGTGCCCACACCGCGAGTCAGACGACGAGGGGGCGCTCGGTGGGCTTGATGGGGAACGGGAGCGTGGTCGAGCCGGTGAGGTAGTCGTCCACGGCGGAGGCGGCGGCCCGGCCCTCGGCGATCGCCCAGACGATCAGCGACTGGCCGCGGCCGGCATCCCCGGCCACGAAGACACCCGGCACCGAGGTCATGTACGCCGCGTCGCGGGCGACGTTGCCGCGCTCGTCGAGGTCGACGCCGAGCTGCTCGACGAGCCCGGGCTTCTCGGGACCGACGAACCCCATCGCGAGCAGCACCAGCTGCGCCGGGATCTCGCGCTCGGAGCCCTCGACCTCCTCGAACTTCCCGCCCTCGAAGACCACCTCGACCAGGCGCAGCGCCCGTACGTTCCCAGACTCGTCGCCGAGGAACTCCTTGGTCGAGATGGAGAACACCCGGTCGCCGGCCTCCTCGTGCGCCGAGGAGACCCGGAAGACCATCGGGTACGTCGGCCACGGCTGTCCGTCTGGACGCAGCTGCGGCGGCTCCGCCAGGATCTCCAGCTGGGTGATCGAGCGGGCACCCTGGCGGATCGTGGTGCCGAGGCAGTCGGCGCCGGTGTCACCGCCGCCGATGATGACGACGTCCTTGCCGGCCGCGGTGATCTGGTCCGGGACCTCGTCGCCGAGCGAGGCGCGGTTCGACTGCGGGAGGAACTCCATCGCCTGGTGGATCCCGCCCAGCTCGCGGCCCGTGACGGGCAGGTCGCGGGCGTCAGTGGCCCCCATGGCGAGGACCACCGCGTCGTAGCGGTCGCGGAGCGACTCGGCGGTCAGCTCGTCACCGACCGAGACTCCGGCGCGGAAGACGGTGCCCTCGCGTCGCATCTGGTCCAGGCGCCGGTCGAGGTGCTTCTTCTCCATCTTGAACTCGGGGATCCCGTAGCGCAGCAGCCCGCCGATCTTGTCGGCGCGCTCGTAGACCGCAACGGTGTGCCCGGCCCGCGTCAGCTGCTGGGCGGCGGCCAGCCCCGCCGGACCCGAACCGATCACCGCGACGGTGCGGCCGGAGAGCCACTCGGGCGGCTGCGGCCGCACGAACCCGCTCTCCCAGGCCTTGTCGATGATCGTGACCTCGACGTTCTTGATCGTCACCGGGTCCTGGTTGATGCCCAGCACGCAGGCGGTCTCGCACGGCGCCGGACAGAGCCGGCCGGTGAACTCGGGGAAGTTGTTCGTGGCGTGCAGCCGCTCGATCGCACCCTCCCAGTCGTCCCGCCAGACCAGGTCGTTCCACTCCGGGATGATGTTGCCGAGCGGACAGCCCTGGTGACAGAACGGGATGCCGCAGTCCATGCAGCGGCCGGCCTGGGTCGAGATGATCGGCAGCAGGGCCCGGCCGATCCCGCCCGGGTAGACCTCGCCCCAGTCCTGCACGCGCTCCTCGACGGGACGCCG
>JAWWPK010000272.1:0-11767 GCA_033854925.1 Nocardioidaceae bacterium
CGCCGCTCGCCGAGCCACCGAGCGTGGCAGCCACTCCCGACGCGCAGCCGGCGGTCGTGACCCGACCGGCCAGGCACCAGCACAAGGCGAAGCACCACGGCTCCAAGCACCACAAGCCGAAGCACCACAAGCCGAAGCACCACAAGCCGAAACACCACAGCTCCAAACACCACAGGCCGACGAGGCACCACGGGCACGAGGACGACTAGGTTGGAGCCATGCCTGTCGACCAGTCGCTCGTCGGCCGGTCCTTCCCACCGACGGCCGCCTTCGCGGTCACCGAGGACCGGGTCCGCGCGTTCGCCGAGGCCACCGGAGCCTCGTACGCCGGAGGGCCGGCGCCGCCGACGTTCCCCATCGTGCTGGCCTTCGAGGCGATGAACGCCTTCCTCGAGGCCGAGCAGGTCGACCTGTTCCGCATCGTCCACGGCGAGCAGAAGTTCGCCTACGAGCGGCCGATCGTGCCCGGTGACGTGCTCACCGCGACCCTGAGCGTCGCGAGCCTGCGCCAGATCGCCGGCAACGACATCATCGGGACCACGAGCGAGCTCACCGACGCTGACGGCGCCCTGGTCTGCTCGACCAGCGCCACCCTCGTGCACCGGGGGCCTGACGCCTCATGAACGACGGCAGAGGGCTCGACTCCAAGAGCTACCCGATCAGCCGCGCCGACCTGGTCGCGTACGCCGAGGCGAGCGGCGACCACAACCCCATCCACCAGGACGAGGAGGTGGCCCGCAGCGTCGGGCTGCCCGGCGTGATCGCGCACGGCATGTACACCATGGCGCTCGCGGCTCGGGCCGTCACGGACTGGTTCCCGGGCGCCGAGGTGGTCTCGCTCGGGTGCAAGTTCACCGCGCCGGTCGTCGTACCCGCCGACGGCGAGGTGGTCGTCGAGGTCGCCGGCGAGGCCAGGGAGCCCGAGGACGGGCTGACCACGATCGCCCTGACGGTGACCTCCGGCGGCCAGAAGGTGCTCGGCATGCCCAAGGCCGTCATCCGTGCCCCCTGAGATGACCCAGCTCCTCTCCGAACACACCACCCTGCGGCTCGGCGGACCGGCCACGGCCTGGGTGCGCGCGACCACCGAGCAGGAGCTGGTCGAGGCGCTGAGCAGCGTCGGGGGACCGGTCCTCGTGCTCGGCGGTGGCAGCAACGTCGTGGTCGCCGACGCGGGCTTCGACGGCACGGTCGTCGAGGTCGCGACCACCGGCGTGCGCGCCGACATCGAGGACGACGACCCGAGCTGTGGTGGCGTGATGGTCACGGTGGCGGCGGGGGAGAGCTGGGACGACCTCGTGGCCCGGGCCGTGGAGCGGGAGTGGGTCGGGGTCGAGGCCCTGGCCGGCATCCCGGGCCTGGTCGGCGCCACCCCGATCCAGAACGTCGGCGCATACGGCCAGGACGTCTCGCAGACCGTCGCGCAGGTCCGGGTCTGGGACCGGGTGCTCAAGGGCGTGCGCACCTTCGCCAACGCCGACTGCGGCTTCGGCTACCGCACCTCGCGGTTCAAGGCCGACCGCGACCGGCACGTCGTCCTCGACGTCACCTTCCAGCTCCGCCAGGGCAGCCTCGGCGCCCCCGTGCAGTACGCCGAGCTGGCCCGCACCCTCGGCGTCGAGCTCGGCCGGCGCGCCCCGCTCGCCGACGTGCGCGAGGCGGTCCTCGAGCTGCGCCGGAGCAAGGGCATGGTCCTCGACCCAGCCGACCACGACACCTGGAGTGTCGGCTCCTTCTTCACCAACCCGGTCGTCGACGAGGCCGACCTCCCCGACGGCGCCCCGGCCTGGCCGCAGCCGGACGGCCGGGTCAAGACGAGTGCCGCGTGGCTGATCGAGCAGGCCGGCTTCCACAAGGGGTACGGCGCCGGGCCGGTCGGGATCTCCAGCAAGCACACGCTGGCGCTGACCAACCGCGGCGGCGGCACCACCGAGCAGCTGCTCGCGCTGGCCCGCGAGCTCCGCGACGGGGTCGAGGCCGCCTACGGCATCCCACTGGTCAACGAGCCGGTGCTGGTCGGCTGCGAGCTCTAGCCCGCTCAGACCAGCGACGGGTTGGAGAACCCGACCCAGGCGAACAACGCGACCGCCCCGGCGATCACGAAGAAGCCGATGATCGTCATGACGATGCCCATCCACATGCCCGCCTGTGCCGAGCCCAGGTTGCCGTAGAGCCCGGGCTGCTGCTGGATCTCGCGCTTGGCCCTGGCGCCGATCACCCAGGCGACCGGTGCGCACAGAAGGCCCGGAAACATGATGAAGCAGCAGCCCAGCCCCAGCACCAGCGAAGCGATCGAGATGATGCCGAGCACCAGGGAGGTCGTCGCGCCCTTGTGGTCCTGCGAGCCGGCGTACGGCGCGCCGTAGGCGGGCGTCCAGCCGGGCTGGAAGCCGTAGGGCTGGCCGGGGTAGGGCTGGCCCGCGGTGGGAGCGCCGTACGGCACCGGGCCGACGGTCGGCGGGGGAGGCGGCGGCGGGGGGAAGTACCCCGGACCCGAGGGTTCTGCGGCCGGCCCGGACGGCGAGACGAACGGGTTCTCGTCCGAGTCCTTGCCCTTGCCGTAGGGCTGGTGTGTGAACGGCGCGGTCTCCTCGGGGTCGCTCACGCCGCTGATGATGGCAGGAGCCAGTCCTCTATCCCGGTCAGGAGCCGCTTCTTCACGCCGTCGGGCGCCGACGAGGCGCGCACCGACATCCGCGCCAGCTCCGCGAGCTGCTCGTCGGTGAGGTGGTGGGCGGCCCGCATGGCGGCGTACTGGCCGAGCAGCCGGGAGCCGAACAGCAGCGGGTCGTCCGCGCCGAGGGCGATCGTGGCGCCGGCCTCGAGGAGGGTCGGCAGCGGCACGGACGACAGGTCGGAGTAGACGCCGAGGGCGACGTTGCTGACCGGGCAGATCTCCAGCGCGACTCCGGAGGCGACGATGCGCTCCAGCAGCCGCGGGTCCTCGGCGGACCGGACGCCGTGGCCGAGCCGCTGGGCGTGCAGCGCGTCGAGACAGGTGGCGATGTGCTCGGGGCCGCGCAGCTCGCCGGCGTGCGGGACCAGCCGCAGGCCGGCGCGCTCGGCGATCCGGAACGCGCCTGCGAAGTCGGCGGTCGAACCGCGCCGCTCGTCGTTGGAGAGGCCGAAACCGACCACCCCTCCGCCGGCGTACAGGGCGGCGAGCCGGGCCAGGGTCCGCGCGTCCAGCGGGTGCCGGATGCGGTTGGCGGCGATGACGACCGCCATTCCCAGCCCGGTCCGCTCGGACGCGGAGCGCACCGCGTCGAGGACCAGCTCGGTGAACGCTGTGATCCCGCCGAACCGTGCGCCATAGCCGCTCGGGTCCACCTGGATCTCCAGCCACCCGCCGCCGTCGTGGACGTCGTCCTCGGCGGCCTCGAGGACCAGCCGGCGTACGTCGCCCTCGGTCCGCAGCACCGACCGGGCCACGTCGTAGAGCCGCTGGAAGCGGAACCAGCCCTTCTCGTCGGCCGCCGAGAGCTCGGGGGGCCACTCGGAGACCAGCTGGTCGGGCAGCCGGATGCCGTCGCGCTCGGCGAGCTCGAGCAGCGTCGCGTGCCGCATCGATCCCGTGAAGTGCAGGTGCAGGTGTGCCTTCGGGAGCTCGCGCAGGGATCGGTCGTTGCTAGCCAACCAGCTTCTCCGCGGCGGCCAGTCGTGCGCAGGTCGCCACCGCGCGGGTGGCGGCCTCGACCTCGGCCTGCTCCGGGAACGTGGGCGCCAGCCGGATGTTCCGGTCGCGCGGGTCGTCGCCGTGGGGGAAGGACGAGCCCGCAGGCGTCAGCGCGACGCCGGCCTGCTTGGCCAGCTCGATCACCCGCGCCGCGGTGCCGTCGAGGACGTCGAGGCTGACGAAGTAGCCGCCGGTCGGCTCGGTCCAGGACGCGATGCCGAGGTCGTCGAGCTGCTCGTGCAGTACGCCGAGCACCGTGGCGAACTTCGGGGCGATGATCTGCCGGTGCTTCTGCATGTGGTCGCGGACGCCCTGCGCCGAACCGAAGAACTGTGAGTGCCGCAGCTGGTTGACCTTGTCGGGGCCGATCGCGCCCTTGCCGAGGTGCCCGGCGTACCACTTCACGGTCTCGACCGACCCGGCCAGGAAGGCCACGCCGGCCCCGGCGAAGGTGATCTTCGACGTCGAGGCGAACATGATCGGCCGGTGCGGGTGCCCGGCCGCCGACGCCAGCGAGAGGATGTCGGCGCTCTTGGCCTCGGCCTCGGTGAGGTGGTGGAACGCGTAGGCGTTGTCCCAGAGGATCTTGAAGTCAGGCGCCGCGGTCGTCATCGAAGCGAGCCGCTCCGCGACCTCCTGGCTCACGATGGAGCCGGACGGGTTGGCGTAGGTCGGCACCACCCAGATGCCCTTGATGCTCGGGTCCTTGCCGGCCAGCTCGGCCACCGCGTCGGGATCGGGACCGTCGTCGTTCATCGGCACGGTCACCATCTCGATGCCGAACCAGTCCAGCAGCGTGAAGTGGCGGTCGTAGCCGGGCACGGGGCAGAGGAACCGGACCTTCTCCTCCTGGCCCCAGGGCTGCTCGCCGTCCACGGCGCCCTTGAGCCACAGGTCGGTGAGGACCTCGCGCATCAGCACCAGGCTGGAGTTGCCACCGGCGACGACCTGCTCGGGCTCGACCCACAGCAGGTCGGCGAACATCGCACGCAGCTCGGCGATGCCCTCGAGGCCGCCGTAGTTGCGGGTGTCGACACCGGCCTGGTCGACCACGCCCCGGGGCAGGCTCAGCAGCTCGTTGGAGAGGTCCAGCTGGGCGGCCGCCGGCTTGCCCCGCGTGAGGTCGAGCTTGAGTTCCTTCGCCACCAGCTCGTCGTAGGCAGCGCGCGCGTCGGCGAGGAACTCGGCCAGTTCTTGGGGGGAACGTTCGGCCAGGGGCGCGCGTTGGCCAAGAGAGGATCGAGCCTGCGAGGTCCCGGATGCGGTCACAGCTTCATCGTTCCAGACCGGTGCCAAGGCTGGGAGTTCGCACTCGTCGAGGCTTCCCCGTAGACTTCCCGATTGGTGGTTTCCCACAGGCTTTGCCATGCCCTCACCCGGGTGGGGGAGACGACCCCGGAGGGCACTAGCTCAACTGGCAGAGCATCGGTCTCCAAAACCGAAGGTTGGGGGTTCAAGTCCCTCGTGCCCTGCAAGGACGCACCCAGCGAGAGCAACCAGTAGCAACACAGACGAAGGATCGAGGCGAACAGCGTGACGGACAGCAAGGCGGTTCGCGGACCGCGCGAGCGTTCGGGGTCCGAGAAGCGCACCAGCCCCACCGTCTTCTACCGGCAGGTCGTGGCCGAGCTGCGCAAGGTCGTGTGGCCGACCCAGGAGCAGCTGATCACCTACTTCATCGTCGTGATGATCTTCGTCGCGATCATGATGACGCTCGTCTCGCTGCTCGACCTCGGCCTCGGCAAGCTGGCCTTCGCGATCTTCGACGGCCGCAGCGCCCAGTAGCCGGTCAGCCACATCCAGTCAGCGGGCCGGACGGCCACCCCAGCAGTACGAGTGATGGAGCAACACGTGTCGGAGCAGTACGACGAGCAGGACAGCGAGCAGGACGAGCTCGCAGCGGAAGACGCTGTGACCACCGAGGACGCTGCCGACGTCGAGGAGACCACGGACCAGCCCGACCAGGCCGAGACCGAGTCCGGCCTCGAGCCCGGTGAGAGCCCGGACCCCGCCCTCGAGGACCAGTACGGCGAGGCGAACGACGGCCCCGAGGTCGAGGACGACCCGCGGCTCGACACCGAGGTGACCGACGAGTCCACCGACCTCCAGATGGGGCTCGACGACACCGAGGACGACGGCGCGACCTCGGCCGAGCTGTCGGAGGCCGAGGGCGACGAGGGTCCGGAGACCGCGGCTGACGGCTCTGACGAGGACGACGAGACTGACGACGAGCTCTCCGAGGTCGTCGCCGCTGAGCTCGCCGACGAGCCGGCCGAGGCCACCGACGACGAGCCCGTGAGCGCCGACGTCGCCGAGGTCGAGGTTGACGCGGACGCCGAGGTGGACGAGGACTCCGACGAGGACTCCGACGAGGGGCCTGCCGCGATCGACCCGCTCGAGGAGTTCCGCGCCGAGCTGTGGGCCAAGCCCGGTGACTGGTTCGTCGTGCACACCTACTCCGGCATGGAGAACAGGGTGAAGTCGAACCTCGAGAACCGCATCATCTCCTTGAACATGGAGGACTACATCCACGAGATCGTGGTCCCCACCGAGGAGGTTGCCGAGATCAAGAACGGCCAGCGCAAGATGGTCAAGCGGACCGTCCTGCCCGGCTACGTCCTGGTCCGGATGGACCTCACCGACGAGTCGTGGGCCGCCGTGCGCCACACCCCGTCGGTGACCGGGTTCGTCGGGCACAGCCACCAGCCCGTGCCGCTGAGCATGCTCGAGGTCGAGAACATGCTCGGGCCGGCCGTCGTGGCCCGCGCCGAGGCCGAGGCGGTCGCCGCCGGCACCGCTGCGCCCGGCTCCACGGGTGCGTCGAAGAAGCCGGTCGAGGTGGCCGACTTCGACGTCCAGGACTCGGTCATGGTGGTCGACGGCCCGTTCGCGACGCTGCACGCGACGATCACCGAGATCAACCCGGAGTCCCAGCGCGTCAAGGCGCTGGTCGAGATCTTCGGCCGGGAGACCCCGGTCGAGCTGAGCTTCAGTCAGATACAGAAAGTTTGAGCCTCCGGCCCGAGCTTGCGAGGGCCACGGAGGCTCAAAGATCGAGCCTGTCGAGATCTTCCGCAGCCCGCGCTGGGACGGAACCCTGGACTGGACTGAGGAACAACAGAAGAAGTGGCAGGGACGTAAGCCGCCCCGCTAGGACCACGAGAAGAAAGAGAACAAGAAATGCCTCCCAAGAAGAAGATCGCTGCGCTGGTCAAGGTGCAGCTCCAGGCCGGCGCCGCGACCCCGGCCCCGCCGGTCGGTACCGCCCTCGGTCCGCACGGCGTGAACATCATGGACTTCTGCAAGGCGTACAACGCCCAGACCGAGTCCATGCGCGGGAACGTCATCCCCGTCGAGATCACGATCTACGAGGACCGCTCGTTCACGTTCATCACCAAGACCCCGCCGGCCGCTGAGCTGATCAAGAAGGCCGCCGGTCTGAGCAAGGGCTCGGGTGTCCCGCACAAGGAGAAGGTCGGCAAGCTGACCAAGGACCAGGTGCGCGAGATCGCCCTGACCAAGATGCCCGACCTCAACGCCAACGACATCGACGCCGCGATGAAGATCGTGGAGGGCACCGCCCGGTCGATGGGCGTCACCACCCAGTAACACCCCGAGACACACATCAGTGGCAGGGCCGCGCTGGCCCACCCAGACCACGCCCTTTTCTGAGAGAAGAGACAGCCATGCAGCGCAGCAAGACCTACCGTGCGGCGGAGGAGACGTTCGACAGGGACGAGCTCTACGCCCCGTTCGCGGCGATCAAGATCGCCAAGACCTCCAGCAAGAAGAAGTTCGACGAGACCGTCGACGTCGTGATGCGGCTCGGGGTCGACCCCCGCAAGGCCGACCAGATGGTGCGCGGCACCGTCAACCTGCCCCACGGCACCGGCAAGACGGCGCGCGTCCTCGTGTTCGCGAACGCCGACAAGGCCGAGGCCGCTCGTGAGGCCGGCGCCGACTTCGTCGGTGGTGACGAGCTGATCGAGAAGGTGAACGGCGGCTGGCTCGACTTCGACGCCGTGGTCGCGACCCCGGACATGATGGGCAAGGTCGGCCGCCTCGGCCGGGTGCTCGGTCCGCGTGGCCTGATGCCGAACCCCAAGACCGGCACCGTCACCCCCGATCCGGCGAAGGCCGTCTCGGACATCAAGGGCGGCAAGATCGAGTTCCGGACCGACCGGCACTCCAACCTGCACTTCATCATCGGGAAGGCTTCCTTCTCCGAGGTGCAGCTGGCGGAGAACTACGCCGCGGCGCTCGAAGAGGTGCTCCGGCTCAAGCCGGCCAGCTCCAAGGGCCGCTACATCAGGAAGGTGACGGTCTCGACGACCATGGGCCCCGGCGTCCAGGTCGACCCGAACCGCACCAAGAACGTCGCCTCGGAAGAGGCCCAGGAGGGCTCGGAGTAGTCCGATCCACGCCTGCATTCTGCGGTTTCGCGGATTTTTGCGTCGGCCCGCCCGTACGTTGCTACGGGCGGGCCGACCCCCTTTCCTGGTCCGACGTCGGTTCGTGCTCCGGGGGGAGCAGACGGTGGGGCAAGCGTGAAATGTGTAGTGCTCGATGACTACCAGGACGTGGCGATGCATTTCGCCGACTGGTCGATCCTGCACGACGTGGACGTGGTGTCCGTGCGCCGGCACCTGGCCGACCCCGACGAGGTGGTCCGGACGCTGAAGGGCGCCTCGATCGTGGTCGTGATGCGCGAGCGCACGCCCCTGACCGAGTCGATCCTGGCCCGGCTGCCCGATCTCGAGCTGGTGGTGACCACGGGTTCGCGCAACGCCTCGATCGACCTGGCAGCCTGCCGGGGCCACGGCGTCACGGTCTGCGGTACGGCGTCCCGCTCGGCCCCGCCGGCCGAGCTGACGTGGGCGCTGGTGCTGGGCCTGCTCCGCGGCGTACCGCAGGAGGCCAACGCGATGCGCGACGGCGGTCCGTGGCAGTCCACGGTCGGTCGCGACCTGGCCGGGTCGACGTTCGGCGTGATCGGCGTGGGCAACATCGGGAGCCGGGTGGCCCGAGTGGCGAAGGCGTTCGACATGGACGTCGTGGCCTGGAGCCCGCACCTGACTCCGCAGCGGGCCGACGCGGCCGGCGTCCGGCTGGCCGCCTCGAAGCGGGACCTGCTCTTCGACTCCGACGTGGTCTCGCTGCACCTGCAGCTCTCGTGGTCGACCCGCCGGATCATCGACGCCGGCGACATCGCGGCGATGCGCACGAACGCCTACTTCGTGAACACCGCTCGGGCCGGCCTGGTCGACAACGACGCGCTCGTCGCCGCACTCCAGCAGAGCCGCCTGGCCGGTGCCGGGCTGGACGTCTTCGACGAGGAGCCGCTCCCCGCAGACCACCCGCTCCGGACGCTCCCCAACGTGCTGGCCCTGCCGCACCTCGGCTACGTGACGGCCGCCCACTACCGCACCTACTTCATCGAGGCGGTCCAGGACATCGAGGCCTGGATGGCCGGCGAGCCGATGCGCGTCATCAGCTGACGTGTCGCTGCTCATGTGGCGGCCGCGCGCGTAGCCGATCGCGTCTCGCCGTCAAGGACCTCGCTTCGCTCGGCCGCTGCGCGGCGCCTTCGCCGTCCTTGACTGCGAGCCTCGCGCGATCGGCTGTCCGGCGCCTCAACGGCGGGCTCCGCCCGCCGCCGCATGCGCGGCCGCCCCGGAAGGCAGCTCGACCATTTGCACCGACTTTGACACCCCCAGGCTCTCCTATGCGGTGCAAATGCATCCCCGCGTCGCCAGGAATCCGACTGTGCAGCATTTGAGACCCCTGAGGTCTCAAATGCTGCACTGTCGGTGACCGGGTCGGGGGGACCGCGGTGGTGGGCGATTTGTACTTCACTATGTGCACACATAGTCTTCCCTCCGTAACCAGAGACCGCCGGTCGTTCGACTGTGCAAGCAGTCGGCCGAAGGTTCCGCAGAGATGCGGATGGCCTGCGTAGGAGACAGAGCAAGGATTCGTCCACGCCCTGAGCCTGCGCTCGGGGCGTTCGTCATTTCGGCGGCCGGTCTCACCACGGAGAGAAGGAGACCGATGGCGCGGGCAGACAAGCAAGCCGCCGTCGCGGAGATCGTCGACTCGTTCAACGATGCCGCCGGCGCAGTGCTGACCGACTACCGCGGGCTCACCGTCAAGGAGCTGCAGGAACTGCGCCGCTCCCTCGGCGAGCACGCCGACTACGCCGTGGTCAAGAACACGCTGGCGAAGCTGGCCGCCCAAGAGGCGGGCATGGCGGGCTTCGACGAGCTCCTGATCGGTCCCACCGCGATCGCGTTCCTCAAGGGGGACGTCGTGGAGGCCGCGAAGGGGCTGCGTGACTTCGCCAAGGCCAACCCCGCCCTGATCATCAAGGGCGGCTACCTCGACGGCAAGGCCATCGACGCGAAGGAGGTCGCGAAGCTCGCCGACCTCGAGTCGCGCGACGTACTCCTGGGCAAGCTCGCGAGCGCCATGCTCGCCTCGCTCCAGAACGCCGTCGTCCTGTTCAACGCCCCGATCGCCCAGGTTGCCCGGCTCGCCGGTGCGCTCCAGGCGAAGGCCGAGCAGGACCCCTCGATCCTCGCAGGTGGTGCCGGCGTACCGGCAGAGCCCGCCGCAGAGGAGGCCACGGAGGCCCCGTCGGCCACCGAGGAGAGCACTCCCGACGAGTCCCCCGCCGAGGAGACGACCGAGGTCGAGGCTGCCGCCGAGACCGAGGACGCTCCCGCCGCGGAGGTCACCGAGGATGCGCCCGAGGCAGCAGACGAGAGCACCGAAGCCTGACCAGGGCTGACCACCACCTCAACAAGATTCCCGGCCCAAGGCACACGCTGCGGGCCACCAACACGGAAGGAACCGCCACCATGGCGAAGCTCAACACCGACGAGCTGCTCGACGCGTTCAAGGAGATGACGCTCATCGAGCTCTCCGAGTTCGTGAAGCAGTTCGAGGACACCTTCGGCGTCACCGCCGCTGCCCCCGTCGCCGTTGCCGCCGCCCCCGCCGCGGGTGGTGGCGCCGCCGCCGCCGAGGAGGACGCCGCGCAGGACCAGTTCGACGTGGTCCTCGAGGCTGCCGGCGACAAGAAGATCAACGTCATCAAGGAGGTGCGCGCGCTCACCTCCCTCGGTCTGAAGGAGGCCAAGGACCTGGTCGAGGCCGCGCCGAAGCCGATCCTCGAGGGCGTCGACAAGGCTGCTGCCGACAAGGCCAAGGAGGCGCTCGAGGGCGCCGGGGCCACCGTCACCGTCAAGTGACGCCGAGCTAGTCTCCGCGAGGCGGCCATTCCCCACCGGGGGATGGCCGCCTCGCTGCATTTCCAGGGGTGGGAGATCGGTGCAAAGCGTGTCGATTGGGTACCCCGACGCCGCTGGCGAATATGGTCGATGAAGCCGTGACGCACGTCGCACCACCGCGTAACCTCGTGGCGACACCACCGTTGTTACTGGTCAGTGTGGGTTGCAGGGACGGGTCGCGCCCACAGAGGGGACCGGGCGGCAGACAACCTCGGTCGATGGGAGAACGCGGCAATGGGTGTGGAAATCAAGATCGAGGACCTGTCGAAGTCCTTCGGCAAGCAGCTGATCTGGGGGGACGTCACCCTGACCGTCCCCGCCGGCGAGGTCTCGGTCATGCTCGGCCCCTCCGGCACCGGAAAGTCCGTGCTCCTCAAGACCCTCATCGGCCTCCTCAAGCCCGACAAGGGCTCGGTGATCATCGAAGGCACCGACATCGCGAGCTGCTCCGAGAAAGAGCTCTACGAGATCCGCAAGCTGTTCGGAGTGCTGTTCCAGGACGGCGCGATGTTCGGCTCGATGAACCTCTACGACAACGTCGCCTTCCCGCTGCGTGAGCACACCAAGAAGTCCGAGTCCGAGATCCGCGACATCGTCATGGAGAAGATGGACCTGGTCGGCCTGCTCGGAGCCGAGGACAAGCTCCCCGGCGAGATCTCCGGCGGCATGCGCAAGCGCGCCGGCCTGGCCCGGGCCCTGGCGCTCGACCCCGAACTGCTGTTCCTGGACGAGCCCACCGCCGGCCTCGACCCGATCAGCGCGGCGGCCTTCGACACCCTGATCAAGGACCTGTCCGACA